>CAUBWQ010000150.1 GCA_958439775.1 uncultured Collinsella sp.
AGAAGCTCAAGGAGTACCAAAACGACACCGAGTTCCTGAAGGCTGTGGGCGCGTCCAAGCGCGCCAATAAGGAGCGTCTGGCCGCCTACGTTAAGGCCGAGACCGGTCTGGTCATCGACCCCAAAACCGTCTTCGATGTTCAGGTTAAGCGCTTCCACGCCTACAAGCGCCAGCTCATGAACATCATGAAGGTGATGGACATCTACAACCGTCGCATCGTCGATCCCAACTTCCACGTGACGCCGACAACCTTCATCTTTAGCGGCAAGGCTGCCTCGAGCTACACCTTCGCCAAGGAGACCATCCGCCTCATTAACTCCGTGGCCAACGTCATCAACAACGATGCCCGCGTGAACGAGGTCATGAAGGTCTGCTTTATCCCCAACTTCCGCGTGAGCAACGCCCAGCTCATCTACCCCGCCGCCGAGATCTCGGAGCAGATCTCCACGGCCGGCAAGGAGGCTTCGGGCACGTCCAACATGAAGCTCATGATGAACGGCGCTATTACGCTGGGCACCCTCGACGGCGCCAACATCGAGATCGCCGACCTGGCCGGCCGCGAGAACGAGGCCATCTTTGGCCTGACCGCTCCCGAGGTCGAGCAGCTTTGGGCATCCAACAGCTACTTTGCGTGGGATACCCTCAACGGCGACCGCGAGCGTCTGGGCCGCGTGATGGACGAACTCAAGGACAACACCTTTGCGGGTCTTTCGGGTAACTTCGAGAGCATCTACAACGAGCTCATGAACAACAACGACCCCGACCTGGTCATGGCCGATTTCCGCAGCTACGTGGATGCATGGGAAAAGCTCACGGGCAGCTACGGCGACCAGGGGACCTGGAATCGCAAGGCGCTGCTCAACACCGCCTCCTCGGGCTGGTTCTCGAGCGACCGCACCATTCGCGAGTACCGCGACGAGATCTGGCACGCGTAAAGGCGCGCGAGCTCCCCTATGCCAGCACGGCATTACTCGACGGGCGCAACGTTGCACTGCGTCCGTCGCTAATGGGTTAGAAACATCGATGACAGAAGGAGAAATCGATGAGTAAGAAAGAATGCATCGCGATGCTCCTCGCAGGAGGACAGGGCAGCCGATTGGGGGCACTCACCCAAAAGATCGCCAAGCCGGCGGTTAGCTTTGGTGGCAAGTTCCGCATTATCGACTTTTCGCTCTCCAACTGCTCCAACTCGGGCATCGACACGGTGGGCGTTCTGACGCAGTACCGCCCCTACCTGCTGCATGCGTATGTGGGCTCCGGCGAGGCTTGGGATCTGGACAGCCGTGACGGCGGCGTGTCGATCCTGCCGCCGTACGAGACGCAGACCGGCGGCGCCTGGTATGCGGGCACGGCCGACGCTATTACGCAGAACCTGGACTACATCAAGGCCAACGACCCCAAGTACGTCCTGATTCTTTCGGGCGATCATCTGTATCGCATGGACTACCGCAAGATGCTCAAGACGCACATTGAGAACAACGCCGACCTCACAGTGAGCGTTATGCCCGTGCCTTGGGAGGAGGCCAGCCGCTTTGGCATCCTGACGACCGACCCCGAGGATGGCCGCATCACCAAGTTCACCGAGAAGCCCGATAAGCCCGATTCGAACCTCGCCTCCATGGGCATCTACATCTTCTCGGCCGATGTGCTGATCGAGGCGCTCGAGGAGGATGCTCTGGACCAGCGCTCGAGCCACGACTTTGGCAAGGACATCATCCCCAAGCTGCTCGGCGAAGGCAAGCGCCTGTACAGCTACGAGTTCCACGGCTTTTGGAAGGACGTCGGCACCATCGCCAGCTTCCACGAGACCTCGATGGACCTGCTGGGCAACAACCCCGAGTTCGATCTGTTCGACAAGCACTTCCCCATCATGTCCAACATCACCACGCGTCCGCCGCACTACATTGGTCCGGACGGCCGCTTGGACGACTGCCTGGTCTCCAACGGCTGCAAGATCTACGGCACCGCTCGCCACTCGATCCTTTCGACCGATGTCATCATCGAAGAGCGCGCTGTGGTCGAGGATTCCGTACTGCTGCCGGGTGCGCACGTTAAGAGCGGCGCACACATCTGCCGCGCTATTTTGGGCGAGAACTCCACGGTCGAAGAGGGCGTGAAGCTCGGCTCTGTCGATACCACCAAGGATACGGCCGTCGTTGGAAATGACGTCGTTATCGGGAAGGGGGAATGATCCGATGATCAATCGCAAGGCCATCGGTTATATCACCGCTAACTACTCTTCGACCTACGGCAGCGTGCTGCTCAAGGACCGCCCCATCGCGTCCGTTCCATTTTTGGGCCGCTACCGCCTGATCGACTTCCCGCTGTCCAACATGATGAATGCCGGCATTAAGACCGTCGGAGTCGTCATGCCGGGCAACTACCGCTCGCTGATCGACCACGTGGGCTCGGGCAAGGACTGGGGCCTGGACCGCAAGAAGGGCGGCCTGTTCATGGTGCCCGGCAACGCGTATGGCACCACCAAGGGCGGCATGCGCTTCCTGCTGCGCGACATCATCTCCAACAAGACGCTCTTCCAGCGCTCTGACAAGCCCTATGTTGTGATGATGGGCACCAACATCATCTTTAACATGGACCTCAACACCATCATCGACGCGCACGAGAACTCCGGTGCCCAGATGACCGTGGTGTACTGCAAGGCCACGCGCAACGTCGATGACGAGACCAAGCTGCAAATCAACGAGAACGGCCGCCTGACGGGCGTGAGCGCCGGCGTCGTGTACGGCGACAACGCCTCTATGGACTGCTGCATCGTCAACCGCGAGACGCTGCTCGAGATCATCGACCACTACCAGGCCGCCGACTATCTGGACCTACTCGAGGCGCTCCAGGGCGACTTTGGCAACATCGACGTGTGCAGCTACGAGTACAAGGGCGAGGTCGTGGGCGTGTTTAGCGAGAAGTCGCTGTATCGCCGCAGCATGGACCTGCTCGACCAGACCGTGGCCGACCAGCTCTTCGACCCCGAGCGCCCGATCCTGACCAAGGCCCACGACGTTCCGCCTTCGCGCTACGCGACCGGCAGCCACGCGTGCAACTCGATCATCTCGGCCGGCTGCATCATCAAGGGCACCGTGCGTAACTCGATCCTGTCGCGCGGCGTCGTGGTCGAGGAAGGCGCTTCGGTGACTAACTCGATCATCAACCAGAGCTGCATCATCAAGAGCGGCGCCCGCGTTGAGAACGCCATCCTGGACAAGAACAACGTGGTTCCCACCAACACCGAGCTTCGCGGCACGCCCGAGAACATCCTGGTGCTGGGCAAGGCTCCGTTAACTTCCGATACCACCATCGTACGTTAACGTTGGCACTGCAACATCGCTCTTAACATGTAGAATAGCCGCCCGGTTAGCGCCAGGCGGCTATTCTCGAATTACAACATGGGAGACAATATGGCTGATTCCAGCAAAAAGATGCAGATCGTGTTTGCCTCGGCCGAGTGCGCACCGTTTGTAAAGACCGGTGGCCTGGGCGACGTGGCGGGCTCGCTGCCAGCGGCGCTTGTGCGCGCCGGCGCCGAAGTCATCGTGATGGTGCCCAAGTACGCCACCATTAAAGACGAGTACAAGGCGCAGATGGAGCACTTCTCCGACTTTTACGTGAGCCTAGGCTGGCGCAATGAGTACTGTGGACTCGAGAAGCTCGAGCACGACGGCGTCACCTATATGTTCATCGACAACGAGCGCTACTTTGCGCGCGACTATCCGTACGGCTTCTTTGACGACGGCGAGCGTTTTGCGTTCTTCTCCAAGGCCATCACCGAGAGCCTGCAGCACCTGCCGGCCGGCTTTGAGTGCGACATCCTGCACTGCAACGACTGGCAGACGGCGCTGGCGCCCGTGTTCTTGCGCGAGTTCTACCAGGGCCTGCCGCTGTATGACCGCGTCAAGACCGTATTCTCGATCCACAACGTGGCGTTCCAGGGCCAGTTTAGCGACACCGTCATGGAGGA
>CAUBWQ010000151.1 GCA_958439775.1 uncultured Collinsella sp.
GGTCGCGCCCTTGAAGTTGAACGTCAGATTGTCCAGGTGTGGCCCGCGCAGCGTCGAGCCGTTACGCGGTTTGGTAAAACCGCGTAACTCTAAAGCTCCGTTACTTCAACGCTGTTGAAGACCTCGTCCCAGCGGTCCATGACCAGGTGGCCGGTCTTGGGATCCATGGCGTTGAGCTTGCCGCAGGTATTGGCGGTCTTGAGCACCGTGACGTCGTCGGCGCCGGCAGCAATGGCATGCGCAAAGCCGGCGATGGTCGAGTCGCCGGAACCCGTCGCGTTCACAGCCGCAATCGCGGGCGTCTTGGCGCGGAACGCGCGGCCCTCATGGAAGCCAACCGAACCGGCAGCGCCCATCGAAACGACAACCCAAGGAATACCGGCAAAGCGGCCATCGGCGGCAAGCGCCTCGCGTAGGGCATCGACATCATCGGTCGTAAAGGACGTACCCAGCAGGCTGTTAATCTCGGTCAGGTTGGGCTTTACGAGCTCAGGCTTAGCGTCGGACTCCAGCGCGGCCTCCAGCGATGCACCCGAGGTGTCGAGCAGCACCTTGGCGCCCGCCTCTTCGGCGATCTTGACGAGCTCGGCATAGTAGCCGGCATCGACGCCACGCGGCAGCGAGCCCGAAAGCGTCACGACGTCCGCCTTCGCTGCAAGCTCGGCGAACTTGGCCGTAAAGGCCTCGAGCTCGGCCGGGGCAATCTGCGGGCCGCTCTCCAAAAGCTCGGTCTGATTACCCTCGTGCAGAATATTCAGGCAAATGCGCGTCTCACCGGCGATGGGCACAAAGTCGTTCTTGACGCCATCGGCATCCATGAGCTCGGCCATATAGGCACCCATGTGGCCGCCGAGCAGACCGGTCGCGAGCACGTCGTCGCCCAGCTGCAGCAGCACGCGGCTCACGTTGAGGCCCTTGCCGCCAGCGGTCTTTTCGGGCGTCACACGGTTAACATCGTCGATGATCAGCTTGTCGAGCTGATAGCGCGTATCAATCGACGGGTTCATGGTAACGGTCAGAATCATGTTGAACTCCTGTTCCGGGGCGGCATAACCCGCCCCAAACATACGATAGCTCGTTAAAGGATCTCGATCTCAAAGCCGCGGGTAACGGTCTCCCCTGGCTTGGCCACCAGGCAGCCGCGCTTGTGCTCCAGAATATCGTCCTCGTCGGAGCAGGTGGACAGACCACCCCACGGTTCCACGGCCACAAAGTCGCCCTCGGGCTTGCTCCACACAATCAGGTACGGCATATCGGGGAACGTCAGGCGCACGCCCTTGTCCTCGGTCTTCTTGGTCAGCGTAACCACGCGGCTCTCGAGCACGTCAAAGATGGTCTCCGCGAAGTCAAAAAGCTCGTGGGTGAGCGGCAAATCGTGGCCGACCATCGGATTCTTGCTACGGTGCTCGACATCGATCAGGCCTGTGGAGGGAACAGCGGTGCAGAGCTCTGCCGCCTCACGCTGCTCAAATCGAAGCTCGTAGTCGTCGTAGGACTCGCCCTCGTCGAGCGGGCACTTAAAGCCGGGGTGACCGCCCACAAAGAACGGCATGTCCTCGGTGCCCTCATTGGTCACCTCGTACGACACGGCCACCTTTTCCGAATCGATCATGTAACGAGCAACGATCTTAAACGGATACGGGTACTGCTCGAGCAACTCGGCATGGTCGGCAGAGCTTAGGCTCAGCGCAACCATGTTGTCGCTCTGTTCCTCGAGCTTCCACTCCTGTTTGCGCGCAAAGCCGTGGCGGGCGAGCTTAACCTCGCGGCCGCCCATGGTCATTGCGTGACCGTCGCGAAGGCCGCCGCAGATCGGGAAGCAAATGGGTGCCTGACCCGACCAGACCGATGGATCGCCCTGCCACAGGTACTCGCGACCGTTAGCTTTAATCGAAGTGAACGATCCGCCAGCCGTGCTCAGTACCACGCGAACAGAACCGTTATCAAGAACAAACTCCATAGGAGCCTTCCCTTTCTTACGACAGCCCGCCAAGTCAATAGGGCTGATAGAAAACCGGCCCGCGCCCCCTCACAGAAACGCGAGCCGTCAACGGACTAGTTAATTACGCCGGATACCCGCTAATCGTGGTACTCGCCGCGGTCCCACTTCTCCAGGAACTCGTCAAAGAAGTGCGGGTCGGCCTGAGCCTCGGCGTCGGCCTGGTTGCAGGCATCGATCTTGGCGATCAGGGCATCGTGCTCGGGGGTCTTCTCGTAGGGCTCCTCCAGGAAGGCAAGCATGATATCGGCCATCAGGAACTCGCCGGTGATCTTGCCGCCAAAGCCCACGATGTTGGCGTTGAGCTCGCGACGGGCATACAGGGCAGAGGTCATGTCGCGGACCAGGGCGCAGCGGGCGCCGGGAACCTTGTTGACGGCGTTGGTGATGCCGATGCCGGTGCCGCACAGGGCCACGCCAAAGTCGGCCTTGCCGCTGGCAACAGCCTCGCCCACGGCCTTACCGTAGATGGGATAGTGCGTACGGGTGTGGCTGTAGGTACCGCAGTCGAGCACCTTGTAGCCAGCCTGCTCCAGGCGGTCGGGCTGATAGATCTTCTCGTCCGTAACGATATGGTCGCAACCGATTGCGATGGTCTTCTTCATCAGAACGTCCTTTCGTCTGAATTCACAAGTTGAGGTAGAAGTTCGAGTTCTCGGTGGCTCTCGTTAGGCCATCTTGTTGAGCATGTCGACACGGATCTGGTGACGGCCGCCGGCGTACTGGGCGCGCAGGAACTCGCGGGCGATCTTCTTGGCGACCTCGGTGCCCACAACGCCCGGGCCCATGGTGACCATGCGCGAGCCGTTGTGCTCGCGGGTCATGTAGGCGGAACGCTCGTCAGAAATGTTGGCGACGACCATGCCCTTAATCTTGACGGCGGCCATATAGGAGCCGACGCCGTACTTATCGAATGCGAAGCCCTGGGAATCCTTGTGCTCCAGCAGGTCCTTGGCAACGGCGGTCGCGGAATCGACAAAGTCCGCGGCAGGGGTCTCGGAATAGTCGACGACCTCGTGACCGTCGGCGATGAGCATCTCCTTGATGGACTCCTTCATCGACATACCGTCGGCATCGGAAGCGATTACAACCCTCATGACATCCTCCTTGAGAGATACGCAGGTGCGTAGTTTCTGTTTGGAAGTGTTGAATCGCGTTCAGGTCCGGGCATCTGAATGTGCGGTTCTTCACTGTTCATGTTTATTTGAACACATTCGAACAGTAACTGCAACAACTATTTGTTTATCTTTGTTCTTTTTTGAACAAATACCGTTTACGGATGATTGCCGACCGTTTGAGCCGGGCACGGACGTAGCGACCATGTGTTCAACAAACAAAAGGACGGCCAAGAACGCGTCTCGGCCGCCCTTCGGCGGTATTCCCCGGTATATACAGCTGTTTTAGCTACTCGGACTGCCCACCCTTTTTGGCGTGCTTGGACGGAGCGCTCAAGAAACGACCCGTCAAATAGTTCGCCGGGCCGGAAATATCGATCCCCAGCAGCACGTGTCCTAGCCACAAAAACGCCACGAGCACCAGCAGCGGGATAACGCACGAGGTCACGATCATCACGATGACGCCTTCAATCAGATCGGTCACCTGCCGCACGATCTCATCGGTCATCTGCTTGGCGCCGCTGGTCACCGACGTGACCAGGTTCGAGGCCCCATCAGTCAACTGCTCGAGCACGTTTTTGGACTCCGTGGCCTCGGATTTTTTCTTGTTCGATTTTGAGCTGGTCTCGACTGACTTGTCCGTGGTGTCGGTCGCATCCGCAGCCTTTTGCTCGGCTTGCTCAATACTTACGCGATACGTTTCATCGACCTTCTGCGACACCCATACGCTCGCGGGCACGAGCGCCATGCCGATCACGGCAACCACCAGCACGCGCGTCGCCACACGGCGCAGGACAGCGCTCGTGCTCCAGCGCCCGTGAATGCCGAGCGACACCGCAA
>CAUBWQ010000152.1 GCA_958439775.1 uncultured Collinsella sp.
TCTCGCCACCATAGACCTTGCCGTCGATCTTGACGGTAGTCTCGTCGATTTCAAAGAGGTCACGGGCGTCCACGTCGCAGAACACGTCGATCAGGTCGTGGTCGAGCATGTGCTCAAAGAGCGCCGTGTAGCCCTCCTGCGGCATGCCCTGGAAGGGAGCTTGCGGGAAGTAGCGGTCATCATCGCCCACAAAGACGGGAACGCGGCCGGTGATCGAGGGATCGATCTGATCGGGCGTCTGGCCCCACTGCTTCATGGTGTAATGTAAAAAGACGTTCTCGTAGACGTAATCGGCGACCTCGGCAAGATCCGGGTCGTTCTTCTTACGCAGCTCCATAATGGGCACCTTGACATCCTTGCCAAAGGTCTCCACGAGCTTCTGATACAGCTCCTCGCCGCGCTCGTCACCAAAGGCGAGCTTGAGACTCGCATGGTTGAAGGGCACGGGCATAAGGGTACCGTTGATGTTGGCGAGCACCTTGTGCTGATAATCCGTCCACTTGGTAAAGCGCGACAGGAAATTGTGCACGCGCTCGTTAAAGGTGTGATAGATATGCGGACCGTACTCGTGAATCAGGATTCCGGCCTCGTCAGTGCAGTCATAGGCATTGCCCGCAATGTGGCTACGGCGCTCCAAAACGGCAACACGATAGCCGATGGTCTCGGCAAGACGGCGGGCGCAAACGGCACCGGCATATCCAGCACCGACGACAATCATGTCGTACGCGCCGGCGTTAAAGCCTTCAGGCAGGCCTGAGGTAATCTGCATCGATACTCCTTGTCAAAAGCCACGGGCTCGTTAGCTGGGCTTTTCTCGAACATTCTTCGAGACATATTTATCAGAGCGATTATAGCGCTAATGCGTCCTATAATGAGCTTGCCACACAAGGAAAGCTCAAGCACCGCGGCGTACATAATTGAAAGGTAAACCCGCTAGCAGCGGGTTTATTCGTGAACAGCCGGGTGCCTGGAGCTTAGCGAAACGCTTGTAAGGAGTAACATGAGCGATTTCCTAAACCGTATGAAGTCTGCCGCCAAGGCCGACCTTAAGACGATCGTCCTGCCCGAGGGCGAGGATCCGCGCACTATCGTCGCGGCCACCAAAATCATCGAGGAGGGCCTGGCAAAGATCGTCATCCTGGGCAACCCCGACGAGATCAACGTTCCCGGCGCTACCGTCATCGACCCGCGCAATGCCGAGAAGCACGAGGAGTATGCGCAGAAGTTTGCTGAGCTCCGCGCCAAGAAGGGCGTTACCATCGAGCAGGCTCGCGCCCAGGTGATGGACGCCACCTACTTTGGCACCATGATGGTCAAGATGGGCGACGCCGACGGCCTGGTCTCCGGCGCCTGCCACTCCACCGCCGACACCCTGCGCCCTGCACTTCAGATCCTCAAGACCGCCCCGGGCACCAAGCTGGTCTCGGCCTTCTTCGTGATGTGCACCGACACCCCGCAGTTCGGCACCGACGGCACGCTGATCTTCGCCGACTGCGGCCTCAACATCAACCCGTCCTCCGACGAGCTCTCCGAGATCGCCATCGCCTCCGCTCACTCCTGGTCCACCTTCATGGGCAACGTTGAGCCGCACGTGGCCATGCTCTCCTACTCCACCATGGGCTCCGCCGGCGGCGAGGTCGCCAAGAAGGTCCAAGAGGCCGTAAAGTTCTGCAAGGAGAAGGCTCCCGAGCTCGCCATCGACGGCGACCTGCAGCTCGATGCCGCTATCGTCCCCACTGTCGCCCAGCTCAAGGCTCCCGGCTCCTCCGTTGCCGGCAAGGCCAACGTGCTCGTGTTCCCCGACCTCGAGGCCGGCAACATCGGCTACAAGCTGGTCCAGCGCTTCGCCGGCGCCGACGCCTACGGCCCCATCCTGCAGGGCATCGCCAAGCCGGTCAACGATCTGTCGCGCGGCTGCTCTGCTGACGACATCGTGGGTGTCGTGGCCATCACCGCCGTCCAGGCTCAGATGGCTGAGTAGCGGACATATCCCCTCGGGACAGGAATTTCCACCTGCTAGCAAAAAGGCCTCCGGAGCTGTTGCTCTGGAGGCCTTTCGTTTACTTGCAAATGCGCGCGTTAGTTGTTCTTGGTCAGGCGCTCGACGTCGTGGGCGATCATGTATTCCTCGTCGGTGGGGATGACCATAACCGTGACGGAAGAGCCGGCGGCGCTGATGACCTGTGGGCCGTTGCCCACGGCCTCGCGGTTCTTGTTGTTGTCGATGCGCACGCCCAGCCACTCAAAGCAGTCGCAGAAGGCCTTGCGGATCGACCAGTCGTTCTCGCCGATGCCGGCGGTAAAGGTAATGGTGTCCACGCCCGCCATGGAAGCGATCATGGAACCGGCCTGCTGCATGGCCTTATAGGCGAACATATCGAAGGCGAGCAGGCAGCGCTCGTCGCCCTCGGAGGCGCGCGTGCGGATGTCGCGGGCGTCGTTGGAGATGCCCGAGATGGCAAGCAGACCAGACTGCTTGTTCATCATGTCATCGACTTCCTGGTAGCTGTAGCCGCCCTCGCGCTGCAGGTAGCACACGGTGGCCGGGTCGATGGAACCACAACGGGTGCCCATCATCAGGCCATCGAGCGGCGTGAGACCCATCGTGGTGTCGCGGCACACGCCGTCCTCGATAGCAGCGAGCGAAGCACCGTTGCCCAGATGGCACGAAAGCAGGCGGTGGCAGCGCGAACCCAGGATCTCCTTGGCCATCATCCACTCATAGCGGTGGCTCGTGCCGTGGGCGCCGTACTTGCGCACGTGGTACTTGTCGCAAACGTCCTTGGGCAGCGCGTAGGTGTAGGCAACCTCGGGCATGGTCATGTGGAACGAGGTGTCGAAGACCGCCACGTTGGGCAGCTCCGGATACTTCTCACGGCAATACTCAATCGCTGCGGCCTCGCCGTAGTTGTGCAGCGGAGCAAGCGGTGCCACCTCAAGAATCTTGGCCATAACCTCGTCGTCGACAACCGCGGAATCATCGAAGTGCCAGCCGCCCTGAACGATGCGATGTCCAATGCCATCAATCGTAAAGTCGGTCTTCTCGAGCTCCTCGAGCACGCGAGCGATAGCAGAGCGATGATCGGGGAAAGGGACCTCCTCGGTCTGCTTGGCGCCACCGTTCTCGGAGTGACCAAAGATGCCCATGTCCGAACCGATGCGTTCGCAGTTGCCCTTGGCGAAAACCTCGCGGGTATCGGTATCCAAAAGCTGATATTTAAGGCTTGAGCTGCCGGCGTTGACAACAAGTACGTTCATGAGACTCCTTTGCAGTGCAATACGGTCGACGCAGACCCCTTAAGGCGGCCGCATTTTAATAAGAAGTTATCACAACTTGATAAATAGCTATCAGTCATATCGCCCAACGAGCGCAAAAGAGGGGCCGAACGGCGCTCGATCGTCCAGCCCCTCCCCTCTTGCAATTACTTGCCGTTGACGATGCGCTCAACGTCGGAGGCGATCATGAACTCCTCGTCCGTGGGGATGACGAAAATCTTGACCTTAGAATCCTTGGCGGACAGGCACCAAGCGCCGTCGCCACGCAGGGCGTTGCGGGCATGATCCATCTTGACGCCCATAAAGGCCAGACGGTCGGCCACGCCAGCGCGGACAGCCGGAGCGTGCTCGCCGATGCCGGCAGTAAAGACCAAGGTGTCCATACCGCACATAGAAGTAGCCATCTCGGCAGCCTTGGCGGCAATCTTGTAGACAAACATGTCGAAGGCGAGCTGAGCATCGGGGTCACCAGCGGCGGCGAGCTCCTCGACGTTGCGGCAGTCGTTGGTCTTGCCGCCGGTCACAGCCAAAAGGCCGGACTTCTTGTTCATCATCTCGTCGACCTCGTCGAAGGTGTAGCCGCCCTCGCGCTGCAGGTAGCACACGGTAGCCGGGTCGATGGAGCCGCAGCGGGTGCCCATCATGACGCCGTCGAGCGGGGTGAGGCCCATGG
>CAUBWQ010000153.1 GCA_958439775.1 uncultured Collinsella sp.
GTGCCGCCGGCGTCGTCGATCCCAAGACGGGCGCCATCGCGTATGCCAATGAGATCATGCCCGGCTGGTCCGGCGTTCAGTTGGGGCCGCGTCTGCGCGAGGACCTCGGTCTTCCCGTTGCCGTTGTAGGCGACGTGCAGGCTCATGCTCTGGGCGAGGCCCACTGGGGCGTCGGCAAGGGCAAGTTCTCCGTCTTGTGTCTTGGCATCGGTACGGGCATCGGCGGCGCATATGTCGAGAACGGCCGCGTGATGCAAGGCTTCCATGGTGCTGCCGGCCATATGGGCCACATCGAGTGCTCGGCTGCCGCCGGCATTCCCTGTGCCTGCGGGCGTTCCGGCCATCTTGAATCGGTTGCTTCGGGCACTTCCATTGGTCGTATGTACGATGAGCGTTTTGGTCGCGTCGACCCCAGCCGTCCTTCGGTCGGTCGCGATGTGAACGACCTGTGCCGTGCGGGCGACGCAAAGGCGACCGAGGTCATCCATGACGCCGGTTTTGCGCTGGGTGCCAGCTTGGGCTCGCTCGCTAACATCCTGGACCCTGAGGTCATCGTGCTTTCGGGTGGCGTGATTCACCAAGGTCCCGATTGGCGTTCACAGACGTGGAAGGATTCGGTACACGAGGGCTATGCCAGCCAGGCGTTCGATCCGCTTCAGGACACGCCGATCCTCATCGGTTCTCTGGAGGGCGATGCTCCGCTCATCGGTGCCGCCGAACACCTTCTTGCATCGTTGAAGTAAACATAACTACCAAGTGCGCCTTCTGAGGTGCCGCAGATTGACGTGAAAGAGGAGCGAAGCGTACTTCGGTACGTGAGCGACGGTTTGAACGTCAAGGTGCGGTGTCTCAGAAGGCTGTTTTTAGAAAGGTTGAGTCGAACATGACCGTCGATCCTTTGATTCAATCCCTGAAGGGCAAGCTCGTCGTGAGCGTTCAGGCGTATATGGGCGAGCCGCTTCGTACGCCCGAGACCATGGCTCAAATGTCGCGTGCTTGCGAGCTCGGCGGCGCCGCCGCCATTCGCTGCCAGGGCCTTGCTGACATTGCCGCCATTAAGGGTCGCTGTGAGGTTCCCGTCATCGGCCTGTGGAAGGATGGGCACGAGGGCGTTTACATCACGCCGACGCTGCGTCACGCTCGCGCCTGCGTTGCTGCCGGTGCCGATATCGTGGCGATCGACGCCACCGATCGTCCGCGCCCCGATGGCAAGACGGTCGAGGATACCTTCCGCCCGCTGCACGAGGAGGGTGTGCTCCTGATGGCGGATTGCGCCACCATCGAGGACATTCGCCGTGCGGTTGATATGGGCTTCGACCTGGTATCCACCACGCTTTCTCACGGCGTCGCCGCCATCGACTGTACCATGGCCGATGGCCCCGATCTGCCGCTCCTGCGTCAGGCGACCGAGGAATTCCCCGGTCTTCCCATCATCTGCGAGGGCCGCGTGCACACGCCCGAGGAGGCTCGCGCCGCGATCGATGCTGGCGCCTGGGCCGTAGTCGTCGGCACCGCCATCACGCACCCCACGAGTATTACGAGTTGGTTCAAGGCTGCGCTTGAGGCGTAAGACAGGCCTCGTATCCGCTCGGGGCGGTATACTCAATATAGGCAATTGACCGCGCGGGATCCGGGTTGCTGGGTCCCGCGCTTGTTTTCGGGAGGCAGCACATGCAAAAGGGAGATGCCATGGATGCGGCGGAGCGCTCGGAGCGCATACCCGATATCGTCATCATCACCGGAATGTCCGGATCGGGCCGCACACAGGCCATGCACGTGTTCGAGGACATGGGCTATTTTTGCATCGATAACCTGCCTCCGCGTCTCATCGCCCAGCTTGCCGAGCTCGTCGGCATCAATACGGGCGTGGGCAGGCATCTTGCCGTCACCTGCGATTTGCGTAGCCAGGGACTGTTTGACGAGCTGCTCGATGCCGTTGCCGCACTCGAGGAGCGCGAGATGAGCTGCGACATTGTGTTCCTGGAGGCGTCTGACGAGGTGCTGATTCGTCGCTACAGCGAAAATCGCCGCCGTCATCCCATTGCCAAGCCGGGGGAGACTACGGCCGATGCCATTCAGCGCGAGCGCCTTCAGCTGCAGGGCGTGCGCGACCGAGCCGATATGATTATCGACACGAGCCGTCTGCGCACCTCTGCGCTGCGCAACAAGCTACGTATGGCATTTTCCGAGCTGTCCGACCAGCAGCTCATGGACGTCCACGTGTTCTCGTTTGGCTTTAAGCACGGCATGCCCGTCGAGGCGGACATTATGATCGACGTCCGCTTCCTGCCTAATCCGTTCTACGATCCCGAGATGCGCACGATGACCGGTCTCGATAAAAAGGTCTCCGATTTTGTTCTGGACCATCCCAAGACGCAGGAGTTTTGGAAGGCTTGGACACAGCTGCTCGATACGGTGATGCCGGGCTATATCGCGGAGGGTAAGCCGCAGCTTTCCATCGCCATCGGCTGCACGGGCGGCCAGCACCGCAGCGTTGCCATTGCCGAGGCCACGGCCCGTTACCTGGAAGGCGCTCAGTATCATGTGAGCATCTCCCACCGCGACCTGTCGCGCGCCAACACGAAGGCATAGGCCTGCATGTCGTTTACCGCTGAGGTGCGCGACGAGCTTGCGCGCTGCGAACCCGAATGTGAATACTGCGACTTGTCGACGCTTGCCGCCCTCACGCGTGTGAGTGGTACGCTCTCGCTTACCGGCTCTGGGCGGTATCGTTTGACGGTTGCGACTGAGACGGGAGCCGTCGCGCGCACGATGATCACGCTGACGCATCGTATCCTTAAGCTCAAAACGGAGTTCACCGTCCGCAAATCTGTCTTGCATAAGGTTCGAAACTACCTCATCACCTTGCCTGATCAGCCCGATTTGGATAAGGCTCTGGTGCTGCTGGGCATTCTCGACCGTAGGGGAGGGCTCGTCGCAGGTGTGCCGCGTCACATTGTCGCCCGTCCTTGCTGTAGACTTGCCTATATCCGCGGCGCGCTCATCGCGGGCGGCTTCGTGGCCGATCCACGCGGCGATTTTCATCTGGAGATCGCTGTGCAGGGCGAGCAATATGCCAAGGGACTTTGCGATTTGTTGGAGCAGATTGGGGTCCATGCTCGTGTTAATGCACGGCGGGGGTCATATGCCGTGTACATTAAGAGCGCCGAGGAAATCGAGCATCTATTAAAGCTGGTTGGTGCCAAGCGCAGCGTTGCCGAGATTGAGGAGGCGCGCGCGGTCAAGTTGGTTAAGAACGATGTGAACCGTCGCGTGAATGCCGAGCTCGCCAACCAGACCAGAAGCGCCGGTGCTGCCCAACATCAGCTTGCGCTTATCGATGAGCTCGAGCAGCGTGGCCTTCGCGATGCGCTTCCGGATGCCTTGGCGGTCTTTTGCGACCTGCGCGAGCGCTATCCCGATCTGTCGCTGCGTGATTTGGGGGAGATGGCTGACCCTCCCTTGTCGAAGTCAGCCCTCTACCATCGTGTTTTACGGCTTGAAAAGCTCATTGAAGCAAACAGGTAGTTTGAAGTAACGACTTATATATGGATTTAGCTGCTATTTTAGTCTTTAAAACGTTTTAACGTAAATTTGATTTTCAATTTCGAGCATTCTCGTGAAATTCAAGTCAAAAAAAAGGTATATTAGGCGAGTGGTTAGTTTGTGGGCCTCAACGGCGGGCGCTGTAGCTCGCGGGGGCCTTACGAAAGGAGACACAATGGCAGTAAAGGTTGCTATTAACGGCTTCGGTCGCATCGGTCGTCTGGCTTTCCGTCAGATGTTCGGTCATGAGGGCTCCGAGATCGTCGCTATCAACGACCTCACCTCTCCCGATATGCTCGCTTACCAGCCGAAGGACGACTACACGCAGGGCAACTACGCTCGCGATCACGAGGTCGTTGCTGGCGAGGATTCCATCACCGT
>CAUBWQ010000154.1 GCA_958439775.1 uncultured Collinsella sp.
GAGCGGCCATGCCTGGTTCCAGGCGCCCGATTCCGATGGCGCGGTGCATCTGGACGCCAGCGAGGCGTCCGTGGGCGATATTCTGACCGTCGAGTTTACCGATAGCTTCTGCTACGAGCTTATCGGTCATGTTGTGGAGTAGGAGAGCGTCGTGGCTAACGAGAGTAATAAGGAACTGACGAGTGTCTGGACGCCCGCCAACATCGTGACGTGCGTTCGCATCGTCTTTATCCCGGTGTTCATGATCGTGTCGGCGCTTTCTCACACGAGTGTTGCCGGTACGGATTGGAGCACCTTCGACGGCCCGCTCGCCGCCGCTGCCTTTATTCTGTACGTCATCCTGTCGTGCACCGATAAGGTCGACGGTTATCTGGCGCGTTCGCGCAACGAGATCACCGACTTCGGTAAATTCTTGGACCCCATCGCCGATAAGCTGCTCGTGTTCTCGGCCCTGCTGCTGTTCTTGGATTTTGGCGCAGTGACCGTGTGGTCCGTGTTCATTATCCTGTTCCGTGAGCTTCTGGTGAGCGCCCTTCGCATGGTCGCGAGTGCGGCCGGTGTGGTCGTTGCGGCCGATAAGCTCGGCAAGTACAAGACGGCAACCACGATGGTCTCCATTTGCGGTTACCTGTGCGTTTTTGCTATGGCCGGCTTGCACCTTGGCCCGGTGGCGCTAACGCTCGGCATCTACTCGGTGTCGCGCTTCCTGTACGCCGTTGCCGTTGTCCTGACCGTTATCTCGGGCGCCCAGTACTTCTGGAACTGCCGCAAGATCGTCTTTTCGGTCTAGGTCCTGGTGGGTATGACGGACTCTTTTGAGCAGATTTCCGCACATAACGAGGAGCTGGCGCGTGATATTGTCGAGCGCGCGAGCGCTCGGGGCGTGACGGTTTCGACGGCTGAGTCGCTGACGGCGGGTATGATCGCCTCGACGATTGCCGATATCCCGGGCGCCTCGGCGGTGCTGCGTGGCGGTGCGGTGACCTATTGCGATGAGATTAAGCATCGCGTTCTTGGTGTTGAGCAGGAGACGCTTGACCGCTATACCGCGGTGTCGCATCAGACCGCGCGCGAGATGGCGGTGGGTTCGCTGGAGCTGTACCAGAGCGATATTGCAGTGAGCGCAACGGGTTATGCCGGCCCCGGCGGTGGCACTGAGGACGATCCGGCGGGCACTTTCTATATTGGCTGGGCGCATCGTTCCGCCGATGGGGGCGTGCCGGTTGTGGACTCTGTGCGCTGCCACTATGAGGGCGACCGTTCGTGTGTTCGTGCCCATGCGGTCACGGAGGCATTGGGTCGCATTGCCCTTGTGCTCAACTCTATGGTATAGACGTGTTTTAAGGGGCCTTCGAGCCCCTTAATTGTGGAGATAGGGACCTTAGGCTCATTTGGCGTTTGTGCTGGTTGTAGATGTATTTTTGCCTGCCTTGTTCATATTTGGTCCTTTGTGGTCAAGCATTTGGTCAGTGTTTGGTCGGCGTTTGGTTGGGTTTTGGAAAGACCGCCTGCATATGATTGGCCTGAACGGTTGACCACGAACAGCCGTTCGTTTATTATCGATGCAGGTTGTTAAGAGGAGGGCTATTCATGGCCAAGAATTCAGGTCCCGTACGTACCGTTCATGCTCGCACGACGGGTAAAGAGCGCGATGAGATGATCGCCACCACCAAGGCCGAGATCGAGAAGAAATTCGGCCAGGGTTCCATCATGAGGTACGGCGACGGTGGTCCCGAGCTCGAGGTCGAGGCCATTCCCACGGGCGCCCTGGCCCTCGATGCCGCGCTGGGTATCGGCGGCGTGCCGCGCGGCCGTATCGTCGAGATTTACGGTCCTGAGTCCTCCGGTAAGACGACGCTTTCGCTCGAGATTTTGGCAGAGGCCCAGGCAATGGGTGGCGTTGTGGCATTTATCGATGCCGAGCATGCGCTCGATCCCACGTATGCCGCGCGCATTGGCGTGGATATCGACGAGGTACTGATTTCCCAGCCCGATACGGGTGAGCAGGCGCTCGAGATCGTTGACATGCTCGTGCGTTCCGGCGCCATCGATGCCATCGTCGTCGACTCTGTCGCCGCGCTGACCCCGCGTGCCGAGATCGAGGGAGAAATCGGCGACACTACGGTCGGTCTTCAGGCTCGCCTGATGAGCCAGGCGCTCCGTAAGCTCGCCGGCTCGCTTTCTAAGTCCAACACGACGTGCATCTTCATTAATCAGCTGCGTGAGAAGATCGGCGTCATGTTCGGCAACCCCGAGACTACGACGGGCGGCCGCGCCCTTAAGTTTTTCTCTTCGGTGCGTATCGACATTCGCCGTATCGACAGCATTAAGCTTAAGGACGAGGTTATCGGTAACCGCGTGCGCGCCAAGGTCGTTAAGAACAAGGTGGCAGCTCCGTTCCGTTCTGCTGAGTTCGACATCATGTACGGTACGGGCATCTCTAAGGAGGGCTCGATTCTGGACATGGCTGTCGAGTGCGGCATCTGCAAGAAGATGGGCTCCTGGTTTGCCTATGGCGAGGACAAGCTCGGCAACGGTCGCGAGGCCGCCAAGGCGTTCCTGCGCGAACACCCCGATTGCGCTGACGAGATTGAGCATAAGGTCCGCCTTGCCTGCGGACTTGAGTTTGATGACGATGCTCCGTCCGAGGTCGAGCTGACCGATCAGCCTGCGCCTGAGGAGTTTGACGAGCTTTACGCCATCGATGGTTCCGCTATGCTCGATGATGACGACGAGTAGCGGTTACGCTCATGTCGTATACGGTGACCGAGGCCACGGTCGTCTTTCCCGATAAGAAGGCGGCCTCCTCGTTCTCGAGCGGGTATGCGTCCAAAAAGCCTTGCGCACATATCGATTGTGAGCTTGAGGGCGGTTTTGAGCGGTCCATTTGGATTCCCGTGCGGGTCGCGCGGCTGTATGTCAAAAACCGCCCTGATCTTCCCTGTGATTGGGACAACTTCCGTGAGGCGGTGCAGCTCATTGAGCGTAAATGTGCACTTACCATGGTGACCGAGATGTTATCGCGCCGCGACCATGCGACGGGTGAGGTCCGTGACAAGCTGGCTCGCTACGGCTTTCACCAGCCTGCGATCGATTTCGCCGTCGAGCGCGCCACCGAGTATCGCTTTTTAGACGAGAGCCGCTTTTGCTCGTACTTTATCGAGGAGCGCAAGCGGCGCGGTTGGGGACAGCGCAAAATCGAGACCGAGCTCAAGCGCCGTCATGTCGTGCTCGATGACATTCCCGGTTATCCCGAGGATTATTTTGCCGTCGAAGACGATTTGACGCGTGCGTCAGCCCTGCTCGCCAAGCGTCGTGTTCCAGAGACGCGCGGATTCGAAAAACTGGTTCGGTTTTTGATGGGCAAGGGCTTCTCGTATCACATCGCCGCCGATGCCGTTAAGGCACGTCTCGATGCCGAACGCGAGGAATGTGCAGTTTAGGCGTATGCGCTTTGTTGCCCTGCCGTTCACCGCGTTTTAGCCGCCGTGCTGGGGCCATTTATTTGACAGTTGTTGTGGTTCAACGTACGATAAACACTGTCATTTGCTTTGTGATATGTGCTCATCTGTGATGAGTTTGTTTATATGTTTATCTGTATCCGACGCGCATAAGCTGCGCCCATAGTACTCAAATGTCGCGAGCCGTGCGTAAGGACGGTTCGCTTTGTTGTGTAACGAATCCATAAAAAGGAGTGAGCATGCCTATCATCGCAGCGCTCGTTGGCATCGTTTTGGGTGCCATCGCCGCCATTGCCTACATGCGCACCGCCAAGCAGGGTAGTCTTCACGAGGCCGACGAAAAGATCCAGTCGGCACACGCACAGGCTGAGTCCCTGATCGGTGATGCTAAGCGTCAGGCCGAGACCCTCAAAAAAGAGGCTCTGCTCGAGGCTAAAGAGGAGATCATCAAGAACAAGC
>CAUBWQ010000155.1 GCA_958439775.1 uncultured Collinsella sp.
CGGGACTTGGCGGGAGCAGATGCGGCCTTGGTGGCGGTAGCCTGCTCCTGAGACTGAGAATCAGTTTCTTGCATGAGACGTACCTCCCTTAGGCCTGATCCGACGGACCGCCAAGGCGGATGCGCGGGTCGAGGAATGCATAGCTAATGTCGACGAGCAGGTTGATCACCATGACGACGACGACGATGAGCGTAACGCCGCCCATAACGATGGGCCAGTCACGCATGCTAATGGCGCGATAGACCTCATAGCCGATACCGGGCCAGTTAAAGACCGTCTCGGTCAGGATGGCGCCCGAAAGCATGCCGCCAAAGTCGACACCAATATAGGTAACGACGGGGATGAGTGCATTCTTAAGCGCATGCTTGACGATGATCGCACGATTAGAGAGACCCTTGGCCTTTGCTGTACGGATGTAATCCTGGTTCATGACGTCAAGCAGCTGCGAGCGCATGATGCGCGCAGCATAAGCGGTCGAAACCGAAGCCAGCGTAATGGTCGGAAGCACATAGTGCATCCAATCCTGATACTGAGAGCTGGAACCGCCGGCACCCGAGATCGGCATGGAGATTGCACCGCCCGTGGCGTCCTTGAGGATGACGCCAAAGAACAGCTGCAGCAACATACCGAGCCAGAAGGCCGGGACCGCAACGAGGATCGACGTGGTAAGCGTTACCAAAATATCCCAGAAGGAATACCGCTTTACCGCCGAAATGATACCCGCACCGATACCCATAATTGCCTCGAGCACGATGGCGCACGCGGCAAGTTTGACCGTATACGGATACTTCTGGGCAAAGATTTCCGTAACCGGCAGCTTGCGCTGATACGAATTGCCCAGATCGCCATGAAGCAGGCCGTTCATGTAATACAAGTAACGGTCCACGAGCGACGTTTGAACGGGATCGCCGTTCTCGTCAAGAATCGCGTTGCCGTCCTCGTCCGACTGGACTAGGTGATAGCGGACGCGAAGCTGAAGCTCCACCTCGGGGGACAGAGCCTTGTCTCCACCGATCAGCTTGATCGGATCTCCCGGCACGATATTCTGGAGGGCGAACAGAATCAGCGTAACGCCCAAAAACACCGGGATGAACTGAAGCACACGTTTAACGATGTACTTACCCATACCACTCCCCTATCTAGGGATTAACCTAAATGGGATGCCGATCGCCAGACCGGCATCCCAAAATTACCATCAGCCAGTTTACCCCAGGTTAGGGAGAACTGTATGTTTCCCATGAGGTCTACGTAAATACTTGACCCTCACGGAAGCTGCAAACTCTTAGGCGAGCTCAGCGGTACCCAGCTCGGCATGCTTCTGCGGATCGACATAGAGGTGCTTGATGCGATCGGAACCGACGATGGTGTGCGTGTAGAACATCACAGGGATGACCGGGCAGTCGGCAGCGACCATTGCGTCGGCCTCCTGCATCTTAGCGACGCGCTCCTTGTCGTCAACAATAGTACGAGCCTCGTCGACCTTGGCGTCGAACTCGGGGTTGCTGTAACCAGAGCGGTTGTCGCCACCGAGGGAGTCGGAGTGGAACAGCGGATACAGGAAGTTGTCCATGATCGGGTAGTCGGCAATCCAACCCAGACGACCGAACTGATAGTTAAAGTTCTGATACTGCTCGAGCAGGGCAGACCACTCAGGGGTATCGGAGACAGCGGTAACGCCAACCTTGGCGAGGTCGCCGATGATGGACTCCATGATCTCCTTGTGACCGCCGTCCTGGTTGTAGGAAAGGGTCACGCTAATGCCACGATCCCCGTTAGCGCCAGCGGGAGCAACCTTGTCGAGGTACTCGTTAGCCTTGTCGACATCGTAGGCGCAGAACTCCCATGCGCCCTCCTTGTAGCCATCGATGCCCGGAGGAACAATGCCGTCGGCAGGGGTACGGGTACCCTTGAAGATGGTCTTGCAGATGGCCTCACGGTTGATGGCCAGGGAGATGCCCCTACGCAAGTCGGCGTTGTTGAACGGCTCGGCCGTGGTGTTGCAGGTCAGATAGTACGTGGAAGGCTCGGCGCCGAGCAGCATGCGCTCGCCGTCACCCATGGTGTAGCCGTCCTTGGACACGCCGCGATCCTTCTTGGCGGCATCGATCTGAGCAACGGGAACGTCGCAGACATCGAGGTTACCGGCCTGGAACTCCTTGTAAGCAGTCTCCATGTCCTTGATGACCTGGAAGTGGATGCCATCGATCTTGGCCTTGTCGCCATAGTAATCGTCGAACTTCTTGAGGTTGATCTCCTGACCATCCTCCCACTTGCCGTCCATCATGAACGGGCCGTTACCGACCGGTGCAAGATAGAAGCTCTTGACATCGGACTCGGCGCACTCGGGAACCGGGGCCAGAGCCGGGTGAGAGGCGACGAAGGGGAAGTCGGCGTAAGCGGAAGACAGCTTGACGACGAGGGTCTCATCGTCGGGGCAAGTAACACCGCTGAGCTCGGTAGCGTTACCGGCAAGCAGGTCGTCATAGCCCTCGACCATAGAAAGGTGATAGGAGACCTCGGAAGGGCCGTACTCGGTAGCGATGGCCGACTTGGTGTTGACCAGACGCTCCCAACCGAGCTTGAAGGACTTGGAGGTAACGTCGTCACCGTTGTGGAACTTGGCCTTCTTGATCTTGAAGGTGAACTCGGTGGCGTCGTCGTTGGCCTCAAAGGACTCGCAAGCCAGCGGAACGATCTCGCCCTTCTCGGCGTCATAAGAGGTCAGAGCATCAAAGAGCTGGTACTCGACCTGAGTGCCCTGGTCCTCCTGGACGTTATAGGGGTCGATGCAGACCGGGTTGTTGATGTAGAAGTTCAGCGTCGAACCGGACTCAGAACCGGAAGCGTCGCCGCCCTTCTTGCCGCATGCGGCAAGAAAAGCCATGGAGCTCGCAGCAAGGGTACCGCCGACAAAGGCGCGACGACCCATAACGGGCTGGTGGAACATAGAATCAGCCATGCCATCCTCCTTATGAGATAGGACAAAGAAATTTCGGTCGGGCAACGTCAAGACAGCCCAATCAAACCATACACACGCGGTCCGCCGTTTTGGCTGGTTATACACAGCGGACCAACGTTTCGCAATACAGTAGCGCATTTTATGCACGATTTGGGGCTAATTCCGGTTAACGGTCGAGAATTTCTTTAGTTGGGCGAAGTATGTGGGGATATTTTGACTCTGTTACAAATATGTAAACAAAAAGGGTCCCGCACCTGCGAGACCCATTGCAATCGTATATACGCCGATGCTTAGTAGCCGACGATGCCCTGCGGGAAGAAGAACATGCACAGGACGACGCACACGGCAAAAACAACGGCCATAATTACCGTCAGGCGATCGAGGTTCTGCTCCATGACGCCCGTGGCAGAGCTGGAGTTATACAGCGAGCTAGCGATCATATCCGAAACGCCGGTGCCCTTACCGGAATGCATCAGGACGAGAATCGTCAGCGCCACGGCAGAGACAGCCCATACGACAAACAGAAGAATCTGGAACGGACCCATAGATAAGCTCCTTAATAGAACAGTTCAAACTCCAGTACTGTACCACAATCCCCCGCTCTCCCCTACCTGCCACTCAAGGACGGGGTGGAAATGGCAGAAATACCAAAAAGGGGGTTGTCCGGTTGTGGACAACCCCCTTAGAAAACGGTATTTGTTTTCTATTAGGCCTCGGTGGCGAGCACGCGGCCCGTCATCTCGGCGGAAGGCTCAATACCAGCCATGGTGAGCATGGTCGGAGCGATATCGGAAAGACGGCCGTCCTCGATACCGGTGAGCTTGGCCTTCTCATCAACGATGATGAACGGCACGCGGTTGGTGGTGTGAGCCGTAAACGGATGCTTGGAACCGTCGGAAGCAACGTCAAACATGTGATCGGCGTTGCCGTGGTCGGCGGTAATCAGTGCAAAGCCGCCCTT
>CAUBWQ010000156.1 GCA_958439775.1 uncultured Collinsella sp.
CCGACGAGCCCGCAGATCAAGACGCTACCGAGTCGACACCGGAGCCCGAGACGCCGCAGCCCGCCATCTCGCTCACGGTCGTCTATGACCCCGAGAACGCCAACGCCGGCATCACCACCATGGCATCCACGCCCATCGAAGCAAAGTCGAGCGTCGAGAACGAGGACGCGACGCAGGTTGAGGTTGAAACCGCAGCTGCAGACGCGCCCGTCACCGTGGAGCCCGCAGATTCCACGATCAAGCCGGAAGCGACGCCGGAGCCCGCACCCGTCATCGAATCCGTGCCCACCTCTGCTTGCGGCCAAATTCCCGCACCGGCACCGGCTTCGGCACCCGCAGCGGCCCCAACCCCCGCACCCGCAGCACCGACCATCCCCGAGGACTTCCCCATCGATTTCGCAACCGAGGTCTTCTGCCCCGGCCCGCTTCTGCACCAGCTGTCGACCTATCTCCCCTACGGCGCCGATACCCTCGGCATTGTCGGCGAGTACTACTGGATCGCCCGCGAGCGCGGTACCATCGAGGCCGCGCGAAACCGCGCAAGCTTCCCCCTGCGCTACACGCAGGCCGGCGAGCGCCGCGAGGTTGCCGTGCGCATCCGCCGCAATACCACCGGTGGCCTCGGATCCACCTGGGCCATCGATAAAGTCGAGCCTTCTACCAAGTAACAAAAAGGGACGATAACCCCAAGGTTATCGTCCCTTTCTCGTTAGGTCACCTGAGCTCGACTAATCGCGCGTCAGCTTACGGTGGATACGATGCGGCTGGGCTGCGTCCTCGCCCAGGCGCTCGATACGGTTGGCTTGATAGGCCTCAAAGTTGCCCTCGAACCAATACCAGTTGCCCGGATTCTCGTCGGTGCCCTCCCACGCCAGAATGTGCGTGGCGACGCGGTCCAGGAACATACGATCGTGGCTAATGACCACCGAGCAGCCCGGGAACTCGAGCAGCGCCGCCTCGAGCGAGGACAGTGTCTCGACGTCGAGGTCGTTCGTGGGCTCGTCGAGGAGCAGCAGGTTGCCGCCCTGCTTGAGCGTGAGCGCCAAGTTCAGACGGTTGCGCTCGCCACCGGAGAGTACGCCGGCGCGCTTCTGCTGGTCCTGGCCCTTAAAGCCAAAGCTCGCCACGTACGCGCGGCTGGGGACCTCGGTCTCGCCCACCATCATGTGGTCCAGGCCATCCGAGACGACCTCCCACAGGTTCTTGTCGGGGTCGATGCCAGAACGGTTCTGGTCGACGTAGGAGATCTTGACGGTCTCGCCCACCTCGAGCTCGCCCGAAGTCAGCGGCTCCAGGCCCACGATGGTCTTGAAGAGCGTAGTCTTGCCCACACCGTTGGGGCCGATGACGCCCACGATGCCGTTACGCGGCAGGGTGAAAGAAAGGTCGTCGATGAGCACGCGACCGTCGAATTCCTTGTGCAGGTGATGGGCCTCGAGCACCTTGTTGCCCAAGCGCGGTCCAACGGGAATGCGGATATCGGTCCAGTCGAGCTTCTGGCTTGCGCGGGCCTCGGCCTCCATCTCCTCGTAGCGAGCCAGACGGGCCTTGTTCTTTGCCTGGCGAGCCTTGGGCGAGCTGCGTACCCACTCGAGCTCGGCCTCCATGCGCTTGGCGAGCTTGGCGTCGCGGTTGCCCTGCGCCTCGATACGGGCGGCCTTGGTCTCCAGATACGTGGAGTAGTTGCCCTTGTAGGGATAAAGGTGACCGCGGTCGACCTCGCAGATCCACTCGGCAACGTTATCCAGGAAGTAGCGATCGTGCGTGACGGCAAGCACCGCGCCCTGGTAGTTGTGCAGGAAGTGCTCGAGCCACAGGATCGACTCGGCGTCCAGGTGGTTCGTGGGCTCGTCGAGCAGCAGCAGGTCGGGAGCTTCGAGCAGCAGCTTGCACAGGGCCACGCGACGGCGCTCGCCGCCAGAGAGCACGTTGACCGGCATGTCGGAATCGGGCAGCTGCAGGGCGTCCATGGCCTGGCCGAGCTTGGAATCGATATCCCAGCCGTCGGCGGCGTCGATCTCGTCCTGGAGCTTTCCCATCTCGGCCATGAGGGCGTCCATGTCGCAATCCGGGTCGCACATCTCCTCGCCGATCTTGTTGAAGCGATCGACCTTGGCGATCATGTCGCCAAATGCCATGCGCACGTTCTCGATGACGGTCTTGTCGTCGTCGAGCGGCGGCTCCTGCTGCAGGATACCCACGGTGTAGCCGGGGGTGAGCTTGGCATCGCCGTTGGAGACCTCCTCGATGCCGGCCATGATCTTGAGCAGGGTCGACTTGCCCATACCGTTGGGGCCCACGACGCCGATCTTGGCACCGGGGTAGAAGCTCAGGGTCACGTCGTCAAGGATCACCTTGTCGCCATGGGCCTTGCGAGCCTGATACATCTGGTAGATAAACTCTGCCATTTGCCTGTTCTATCCTTTCTACCTGCTGTTTCCCTATTCTTGATTCGCCTTAGTGGAAACGAAATGAGGGAACCAGCTCTGAAACGTAACGAAAAAGGGGCATGGTTGCCCACACCCCCTAATACTACCTGGGAAAAGTCCCCCGGAACATACTATGCACTGCGCACGCTAGTTTTCCGCAACCTTAACGAGCGGCTCGCTGCGATTTGCGCCACAACAGATACGAGTAGACGTAGACGGCTCCGACCGAACCAAACGCCAGAGCCGCAATCACCGCGGCGACGACTTCACTCGAAAGCACGCTGTCTGCCACGCCCATCACAATCAGGCCAATACCCAGCACCATAAAGCAGGCGCCGCCAAAACGCTGCGTACGGCGCCAGTTCTCGGGATCGGCAAGCGCCCAGGGTGTCTTGATACCGAGCGTATAGTTCTGCTTCACACGCGGCAAGTAGTTGCCTACGCCGATGAACAGCAAACCGACAACACCGGAAATCAGCACGTTAACCGAACCGACCGCCGGCACCACGCCCCAGACCGTAAGCTCTCCCAGCCAGCTTATGGCGCACATGAACAAGGTGAAGGCGATTACGAAGCCCTGGTAGAACTTGCCCGAGGTTCGATATGCCTCACCTTTGGGGTCGATGCGCGGCACCACGCAGAACATTGCGAGAAGCGCCAGAGGCAGCACGCCGAGCGCGGAGGCCATCCAGCTAGGACCCCAACCGTCGACGGCGCCGTTCGCGCCCCAGTGCGTGGGAATCTGCGCAGGCAAGCTCGGCATCACCATGAGGTGCGCTACGACATTGGCGACGCACAGAGCGACCAGCGCAATCCACACGCGCGACGATACCCCCGTGGGGTGAATGCCCTTGTTTTCGTTATTCATCCTTATCACCTTCCGTGTTTGTAAAGCCCATAAACCAGCCAATCAAATCCTGCATGACGGTGGTGTTTAAGCTGTATACGATGTTTTGGCCATGGCGCTCGTCGGTCACCAACCCGGCGTTTTTGAGCGTCGCCAAGTGATGGCTCAGCGACGGCTTACTGATATCGAAATGCTCGGCAAGCTCCCCCGCCGTGCAATTGCCCTCGCGCAGCAACTCCAAAATGCGCCGGCGCGTTGGATCGGCAAGCGCCTTAAAACCCTCTCCCGGCATAAGACCTCCTCTCATCATCTCTCATGACGCGCACACTATACTCGATATTTAGATGTTTGTCTAACTATCTAATCTTGTACTCAAAAAAATAGCCGCCTCCGCGTAATGCGAAGACGGCCACTTCTCACGCTACAAACGTGTTTTGGAGTTGGCCAACCCGCTGCAACGGGTGCCATCTGCTTGAATCTTATGCGAACCCCGATCCCATTTCAACAAGCCCAAGGGCTCAAACGGAATCGCGATAACACCTATAATGGCAATAGCTAAAACACGATTCGCTTCCCCATCGGAGGATGTCTATGACCGAAACCGCTGCCGCTCTCG
>CAUBWQ010000157.1 GCA_958439775.1 uncultured Collinsella sp.
AGAGCACTTAAGACCCTTGTTTTCTGTCAATAGTGCTATTTGTTCGTTGATGGATATCCGCGACTTCTGGTATTTCATTAAGCCTCTTGATAGAAAAAGAGCTGGAGTTGCGCATCGTTGAGAGGCTTTCCAGCTTTAGCAAAACAAACTTATAAGATGCGACGGGCCGCGTCAAGATAATTGCTTGACAGCCTAGGAGGCGGCTGGTTGGCTGGCTTAAAACCTAGCGCGTGAAATGACGCTCCACGCTATTCAGCGCGCTTGATAGGATGACGGACCACAGTCTTAAGTTTCTCCGGTGCACATTTGCGTGGATCGGAGAGATAGATTTCGTGATGGAAACGGGTGTCTGAGAAGTCGGGGACATAGCCCTGCTCGGCCGTGTATTCATGCATAGCGTCTACGGTCGCCGGTTCGTTGTCGTAGGGCCCGGTGTGCATGCATTGGACGCAGAGGCCCTCGTCAACTTTAAGCAGTTCGACGGCGGAAAAGTCCAGTTTCTTTTTGGTCGCGGCTTCCGCGACTGCCCAGTCAAAGTTATCTCGGGTGACGAAATCGGGCAGGCGAATGCACGAGATAAAGTTGAAATCGTCCTTGCGTACATAATCGATGTCGCCGCTCGGGGAGTCTTGCCACCAGAAACCCTCGAGCGGCGGTACCACAAAGTCGAAATAGCCCTCGATACTCCTTGAGCCTTTCTTCGACATCTTGACGGTATAGGCGATGCCGTAAAGCAGCGGCAGGGCGTTTTGATACTCGCCACCTTCGGTATTTGGGTCGCCCTTTCCGCGAACGGCAACGTAGCTCATAGGCGGGACAGTTACGATACTCGGCGTGCTTGCAGGTCTGTAGAGCTCCTTGCATTCCTTCTTAAAGTCGAACGCCATGTTGGCCGCCTTTCTGCGTATTGGCCTGCTTAGATAGTGGAATCATATCATAGAAACGAACAGCTGTTCGAATGATTTGGTTGACAGATTGAGATACGTGCGTTGTGTTTGGCGGTCGGCTTGACCCTGTCGATGATTTCTCTGTCTCCCCGGCGCCTCATCTATGGCTGCCGTTTCCCCATATAAAACCTGCCAAAATGAACCTGTCCCTTTTTGGTCGGTGCGAAATGGGTAATACTAAAGAGTTATCCGACCAGATGGGAACCAATCGATGGCCTATATCGAATTCAAAGATGTCATCAAGGCATACGGCGAGGGCGACGCCCGTATTCATGCGCTCGACGGCGCGAGCTTTACGGTCGAGCGCGGTGAGCTCGCCATTATCCTGGGCGCCTCGGGTGCTGGCAAGACCACGGCGCTCAACATCCTGGGCGGCATGGATACGGCGACTTCCGGCACCGTGACGGTGGACGGGCGCGACGTGAGCTCCGCCAACGAGGCGCAGCTTGTTGAATACCGCCGCGCCGACGTCGGCTTTGTCTTCCAGTTCTACAATCTGGTTCCCAACCTGACGGCACTCGAAAACGTTGAGCTCGCAGCTCAGATCTGCCCCGATTCGCTCGATGCCGAGCAAACGCTTTGCCAGGTTGGCCTGGGCGACCGACTCGCTAACTTTCCGGCGCAGCTTTCCGGCGGCGAGCAGCAGCGCGTGTCCATTGCCCGTGCACTGGCAAAGAACCCCAAGCTGCTCCTGTGCGACGAGCCCACGGGCGCGCTCGACTATAAAACCGGCAAGCAGATCTTGCAGCTGCTGCAGGACACTTGCCGCAAGCAGGGCATTACGGTCATCATCATTACCCACAACTCCGCGCTGGCGCCCATGGCCGATCGCCTGATCCGCTTTAAGAACGGTCGCGTGGAGAGCGAGACGGTCCAGCAAAATCCCGTGCCTATCGAGACGATCGAGTGGTAGCGCCCATGGACCAAGACCGCCAAAACAGCCTACGCCGCGACGCGCAGAACACGGAGCGCGAGCAGGATTTTACGACCTACCGCACTGCCCAAAGCTCAAACGATATGGTGCCGACGGTTTTTCGCCGTGGCATCTACCGCACAATCCGAGGCAGTCTTAAGCGCTTTTTGTCAATCGTGGTCATCACCGCGCTTGGCGTGAGCGTGATGTGCGGCCTTAAGGCGGGTTGCGAGGACCTGTGTGATTCGGTTGATGCCTACTTCGACCAGCAAAATGTCTATGACATTAACGTGCAGTCGACCTATGGCCTGACTGACGATGATCTCGACGCCATACAAGAGGTCGATGGCGTCGAAACGGCCGAGGGCATCTACACCGAGACCGCCTACACCGCCGTGGGCACAACGCGCGAGCGCGTGGTCGTGCAGAGTCTCTCCAAGGAGAACATCGATCAGCCGGTGCTCGTGAACGGCGATTTGCCCGAGAGCGCCGATGAAGTCGCGGTGACTTCGAAGTTCCTGAAGGCATCGGGCAAGAAAATCGGCGATACGGTGAGTTTTGCCGCCAATGACGCGAGCTCGTCCAATCAAAGCGCCAAGGACCAGTTTGCCGCGGGCGATTACACCATTACGGCTGAGGTCCTCGACCCCACTGATGTAAGTTCTGACTCGACAGTCAACGCCTTTCGCGCTGCTTCGGCGGCGGACTATAAGTTCTATGTGAGCGAGGACGCCGCGACATCTTCTTCCTACTCCGCGGTCCACGTGATCGTTGAGGGAGCCAAGAGCCTCAACTCCTATTCGGATTCCTACGCGGCAAAGATCAATGAGGTCAAGGGCAATATCGAGAAGATCCGCGAGGAGCGTGAGAAGGCGCGCGCCCAGGAGCTGACGGTCGACACGCCGGCGAGCTTGGACGCGGCTGAGCGTCAGGCGAATATGCTCTTTGGGATTGAGCAGGACAACATCAATCGCATGGCCGAGGGCAGCGACGAGCGTGCGCAGGCGCAAGCCGACCTGGATCAGCGTCGCGCCGCCGCCGATCAACAGTTTGCCGATGCCCGCGCCGAGCTTTCCGATCTGGGCGAATGCACCTGGTACATCCAGGACCGCGGCAACATCGCAAGCTACTCGAGCGTGGAGAGCGACAGCTCGTCAATTGAGGCCATCGCCACGGTGTTCCCGTTCATCTTCTTTATCGTCGCCGTGCTCATCAGCCTTACCACCGCCACGCGTATGGTCGAGGAGGAGCGCACGCTCATCGGCCTGTATAAGGCACTCGGTTATTCGCGCGGACGCATCCTGTCCAAATACGTGGACTATGCGCTGTGGGCTTGTCTGATCGGCGGCGTGCTCGGCAACATCATCGGATTTGTGGGCCTGCCGCTGTTCCTGTTTACGGTGTTCGACGACATGTACTCACTGCCCCAGATGCTGCTTTCGTACGACATCGTGTCCTCGATCGTTTCGGTGGCGCTGTTTGCCGTGGGCGTGGTGGGCGCCACGATTATCGCCTGCCGCCACGAGATGGCCGAGACCCCGGCCTCGCTTATGCGTCCCAAGGCCCCGCGCGCTGGCTCGCGCATTCTGCTCGAGCGCATCGGCTTTATCTGGCGCCGCATGGGCTTTTTGAACAAGGTCGCTGCACGCAACCTTTTCCGCTATAAAAAGCGTGCCTTTATGACCATCTTCGGTATTGCCGGCTGTACGGCGCTCGTGATCTGCGGTATGGGCATCCGCGACACGTCGGTGGCGCTTTCGCCCAAACAGTACGGGCATATCACGCGCTATGACTTGCTGGCGGTTGCTAACCCCGACGATTTTTCACAGACGTGCGCGGCATTGGATGAGCGCGGCGCGGCCAATGATTCCAACGTGACCGTGACTTCGACGCTGCCGATTATGACCGACAACGTTACCTTTACATTCGGCGGAAAGAGCGAGACCGTGCAGCTGATCGTGGTGCCCGATGACCGCACGGGTGACTTGGGCGATTACGTTCGCCTTGAGGATGAGTCCAAA
>CAUBWQ010000158.1 GCA_958439775.1 uncultured Collinsella sp.
TGCGACGTGACGGCCGTCAGCGTGCGAGAGCGCAGCTCGACCTCGATATCGTCGATAATCTCATTGAGCTTCTTAGTGTCGATATCGCGCTTGATGGTGGCACGCATCAAGCCGACGAGCAGCTTATTGCGATCGAACCGCTGCTTAGTTCCGTCCGACTTAATGACCTCAATTGGGTCTTCGCATCGCTCGAACGTTGTAAAGCGGTAGTTACACGAGCAACATTCGCGACGGCGCTTAATGGTGTTATTTGACTCCTGCATACGGGAATCAACGACGCGGGTATGTGCCTTGCCGCATTTAGGACAGCGCATGGTACCTCCTCTTAAACGATAACAAGAGTACCATGCGCAGCGCGATAATGATTACGAACGAGCAGGAACCTTAAGATGCGCACTGGCGGCGAGCGAACCATGCTCCAGATGATTGACGTTACGGATCATGTCGGAAGTCTCTTGCGTGGAAAGGCCTTCGATTGGATATTCCTCGGCAAGCGACCAAAGAGAATCACCAGGCTGAACGCGAATGGTCTCGTAGGTAACGTTGGAAACGGACTCGGCATACGCGGCGTGACGAGCGCTAAAGACCGACGTAGCGAGGACAAAAAAGAGCGTGAGCGCAACGGCGACGGCAACAATCGTCGAGACCTTCAGGGCAGCGGGAGTCGGCGCGGCAACAGCATACTGAGTGCGAGCAGACTTTACGGGCAAAGGCTGATAACCGGAACGTCCACCCTTGACAACAGTAAAAGCGGGCGCGGCAGGCGTCTCGAGCTTAAGGGCGAGGTTTCCCTGGACCATATTCGTTGCGTTCATCATGTTCTCCTCTCGCGTGTTTTGCTGAGAACAGTTTTATCAAGCCGCGCGGACAAAAATGTCTAGCGCGAGAACGAATGTTCGGTTATTATTATCTTCGAACAGTTGTTCCTGTCAAGCAAAATTCGAACATTTGTTTGACATGGGTAGAGAGGATGCCCTGATGGCTCGCAAAATTACCAAGCGTCAGCAGCAAATTTACGACTTCATCAAGGAATATCAGCAGGAGAAGGGTTATCCGCCCAGCGTGCGCGAGATGGCTTCTGCCGTGGGCCTATCCTCTCCCAGCACCGTGCACGCCCATCTCTCTGCCCTGGAGGCGCGCGGGCTACTCAAGCGCGATGCCACCAAACCGCGCGCCCTGGAACTCTTTAACGAGGACGGTTCCTCTGTCTCAATTTCTAAATCTGACGAGCCCACCGCACCTCGCGGAACGGTCTCGCTACCGCTCGTTGGTCGCGTCGCGGCTGGGATTCCCATTCTGGCCGAGCAGAATATCGAAGACACTTTTACTATCCCGACCGAAATCGCCACTGATCAGGGTTCCTTTATCCTTGAGGTGCATGGGAGCTCAATGATCAATGTCGGCATCTTCAATGGCGATTACATCATCGTCCGTGAACAAAAGAGTGCCATGAACGGCGAAATTGTCGTGGCCATGATTGATGGTTCAGCGACCGTCAAGACGTTCTACAAGGAGCAGGGACGCGTACGCCTGCAGCCCGAGAATGACACCATGGAGCCTATCTATGCAACGAATCCCATCATCTTGGGCAAAGTCGTCGGCTTAATGCGCCGGTTCTCGTAATGCAAAAACGCATCACCATCTTTGATACCGTCCGCGGGTTTACGATGATTTCAATGGCAGGTTTTCACGCTTGCTACGATCTCGCCTACCTGTACGACTGGGATATGCCCTGGTTTACCCAGACCGTCTTTCAAGACATCTGGCGCGCCAGCATCAGCTGGGTATTTTTGTTTATCGCGGGTTGGATGTGCACCCTTTCGCGCAACAATATCAAACGTGCCGCCAAATACGCCTTAGCAGCACTCGTCGTCTGGCTGGCAACAACACTTGTCTCAGTCGACGATTCGGTTAATTTTGGCATCATCTACTGCATGGCCGCATGTACCGGCATCGTGGCGTTGACCGATCCCGTCCTTAAGAAGATATCGGCGAGATGGGGCATGTCGCTATGCCTTGTGTTGTTCGCCCTCACCTGGAGTATCCCCAAAACGATCTACCCTGTCCCCTACCTGGCGTGGCTGGGATTTCCGAGCCTTGGGTTTGTTTCAGGTGATTACTACCCCATCATCCCGTTTATCTTTATGTATCTTGCAGGATACTTCGCCGCACATATAGCGCAGGGAATCGATAAGACCGCCCTAAGCTGGGCCTACGCCAACCCCCTGCCGGCGCTCGCCAGCCTTGGACGTCATGCACTCCCCTTTTATCTGCTGCATCAACCCATTATTCTGGGCTTTTTGGAGCTCGTCTACTCGGTGCGATAACGCTTGAGCCGCGGCGCGATACGGGCCGGCAGCTTCGCCACAATACGAACGCCGTCCTCAAGATATTCCTCGTGCAAAAGGGTTCCCTGCTCATGCACCAGCGTGATGAGGGCGCCCTCGCGATACGGGATATCAGCAGAGAGCAACACATCGGTAGCAGCCGCCTCACGAGCAATACGGTCGACGAAATCGTCGAGTCCCTCGCCCGTCTGGGCCGAGAACAGCACGGCCTCGGGATAGCGACGACGGAAGCTCAGACGATCAACGCTATCGAGAAGATCGATTTTATTGAATACGGTCAGCGTTAAACGCTCTCCAGCGCCGATCTCATCAAGAACGCGGTCGACAGCCTCAAGCTGCCGCTCATAGTCCTCGTCAGACGCATCTACGACTTTGAGAATTAGATCGGCACCCAACACCTCGGACAGCGTCGATTTAAAGGCATCGACCAGACCATGCGGCAGCTTTTGAATAAAGCCGACGGTATCAGTAATCGTCATGCCGCGACCGCCGGGCAGGCGATACGAACGCGTCGTCGGGTCGAGCGTAGCAAACAGCTTGTCCTGCGAAAGTACCGTAGAGCCGGTCAGGCGATTGAGCAACGTCGATTTACCGGCATTGGTATAACCGGCTAACGCGACGCGAAACGCCGGTGACTCAATGCGGCTCTTGGACTGGACATCGCGATGCTGTTCAACCTGCTTGAGCTCACGACGAAGCGCGGCAATCTTATTGCGAATCAAGCGACGGTCAACCTCGAGCTGGCTTTCACCCTGGCCAAAGCGCGAACCGATGCCGCCGCGCGTCTGCTCCTTGGCAAGATGGCTCCACATGCCACGCAGACGAGGCAACAGATATTGAAGCTGCGCCAGCTGCACCTGTAGACGACCCTCGCGCGTCTGGGCATGCAGGCCGAAAATATCAAGAATGAGCGCCGTGCGATCGATGATCTTAACCGGTTCGCCCACGGCCTTCTCCAGATAGGACTGCTGTGAAGGCGTCAGATCGTCGTCAAAAATAACGACATCGGCATCCATGCGATGCACTAAGCCGCACAGCTCTTCAACCTTGCCGGAACCGATAAACGATTTAGGATAGGGTTTAACCAGTCGCTGCGACAAACGAGCAACACACCGGGCGCCAGCCGTGTGCGCCAGGCGCTCAAGCTCATCGAGCGAGCGATCGAGCGGCCACGCATTGTCGCGCCACTCGACGCCGACAAGAATGGCACGCTCAGGCTCGGGTGCTGTGGGAACGAGGGGAAACCGGGCCATCAGGCAGCCTCGATGCGATGCAAGATATCCTCAACGACCTCATCGACCGTATATTCGTCCATATCGAACCACACAATACGATCGTCGCGCTTAAACCACGAAAGCTGACGCTTGGCATAGCGACGCGAACGCATCTTAATGAGTTCACGAGCCTCATCCATAGTCATCACACCGTTAAAAGCATCAATGATTTCTTTGTAGCCAATCGCCTGCATCGAAGTGAGCGCATCTTCAAGCCCCTGGTCCATA
>CAUBWQ010000159.1 GCA_958439775.1 uncultured Collinsella sp.
CCCCGTACAAAAAGCGCAAGGTCCGCATCCTCAACGGTGCCCACACCGCCTTCGTTCCGGGTTCCTGGGTTGCCGGCTTTGATATCGTGCGCGACTGCATGCATGACGAGACCATTCGCGGCTTCATGAACACCATGCTCTACGACGAGGTCATTCCGACGCTTGCCGCCGACTTGGATGTCGAGGACTGCAAGGCCTTTGCCGCCGCCGTCGAAAACCGCTTCGACAACCCGTTTATTGATCATGCGCTGCTCTCCATCTGCCTCAACTCCACGGCTAAGTGGCGCGCTCGCGACCTGCCCACGCTCAAGGACTACGTTGCCGAGACCGGCAACCTGCCCAAGTGCCTGGCGACGAGCCTCGCTACGCTCATCTCCTTCTACACGCAGGAGCTCGTGTCCCGCGAGGGCGACGGCCTGCACCTGCGTCGCTCCGACGGCACCGAGTACACCGCTCAGGACGACGCCTTCGTGCTCGACTTCTACGCCGCCCATGCCGGCGCCGACGATGCCCAGCTGGTGCACGACGTGCTCACCAACGAGCAGATGTGGGGCGAGGACCTTACGCAGATCGCAGGTCTTGAGGAGTTTGTCGTCAGCGCGCTCGCTGTCGTGCGTGCCGAGGGCGCCAAGCAGGCCTTCGCCAACGCTCAGGCGTAAATTTCCGGCGCAGACGCGGGCGCGGGACGGCGTGCCCGCGTCTCGACTTCTGCTCAACCTGTAGGGTTAGGACCATTTGTAATGAATACTATCCAGATCAATCCGGCCGATAACGTGATCGTTGCGCTGTCGCCGCTTGCCAAGGGCACTGCCGTCGCGGTTCCCGGGGTGGGCGAGGTCGTGGCCGTGGAGGATATTCCGCAGGGCCATAAGATGGCGGTGCGCGCGATTGCCGCAGGGGAGGACGTCATCAAGTACGGCCTTCCTATCGGCCATGTGACGGGCGATGTCCAGCCCGGTCAGTGGCTCCACACGCACAATGTGAAGACCAACCTTTCGGGCGAGGTCGAGTACGCCTACAACCCCACGCATCCGGTCGTGGATCCCGTTGAGCCTGAGACCTTTATGGGCTTCCGCCGCGCCGACGGTCGTGCCGCGACGCGTAATGAGCTGTGGATCATCCCCACGGTCGGCTGTGTCAACGAAGTCGCCCGTGCCATGTGTGAGCAGGCCCAGGATCTGGTCGATGGCTCGCTGGAGGGTGTTTACTACTTCCCGCATCCCTTTGGCTGCTCGCAGACCGGCGCCGACCATGTCCAGACGCGTCGTCTGCTGGTGGCGCTCTCGCGTCATCCTAATGCGGCCGGTGTGCTGTTCCTGTCGCTTGGTTGCGAGAACTGCACACACCAGCAGGTGCTCGACGAGCTCGGTGACTTCGATCACGAGCGCGTCCGCTTCCTCACCTGCCAGGACGTTGCCGACGAGCAGGTCGAGGGCCACAAGATTCTGGCCGAGCTGGCAGACCTGGCAAAGCAAGCCAAGCGTGAGCCCATTTTGGCCTCCGAGCTGGTTATTGGTCTTAAGTGCGGCGGCTCCGACGGTCTTTCGGGCATTACCGCCAACCCCACGATCGGTCGCGTGAGCGATATGGTGGTCGCCCGTGGCGGCACGTCGGTGCTTACCGAGGTGCCCGAGATGTTTGGCGCCGAGAGTATTCTGCTCGATCGCTGTGAGAACGAGCAGGTCTTTGGCGCCGCCTCCGACATGCTCAACGGCTTTAAGGGCTACTTTATTAGCCACGGCGAGGTTGTCTACGAGAACCCGAGCCCCGGCAACAAGGACGGAGGTATTACCACGCTCGAGGACAAGAGCTGCGGCTGCGTGCAAAAGGGCGGATCTGCCCCCATCGTCGACGTGCTGCCGTATGCCGGCCAGGCAACTAAACACGGCCTGAACATGCTGTGCGGTCCGGGCAACGACATGGTATCCACCACGGCGTTGACGGCTGCCGGCTGCCACGTGATTCTGTTCTCGACCGGCCGCGGCACACCGTTTGGCGCGCCGGCGCCTACGCTCAAAGTGTTCACCAACCAGCGTTTGTGCGACCACAAGGCCAATTGGATGGACTTTAACGCCGGCGTGATTGCCACGGGTGAGCGCACGCTCGACGAGGCCGCCCGCGATTTGTACCAGCTGGTGCTACAGACGGCGAGCGGTAAGCTCACGAGTGCCGAGCGCCGTGGCTGTCACGAGATCAGTATCTGGAAGGACGGCGTCTGCTTGTAGCGGCAAGTGCGCCCAAGCATAGCGCGATGTCATCGGCCCCGTCGGGAGTGTTCCCGGCGGGGCTTTTTCGTTTCGTGGTTAAGTGAATATGTTGGAAAATCTGATAAACGTTCACCTATCTCATGGCTGTCCAGCATGGCACCCTTACCAGCAGAAAATAGGTGCGAGGATCTCAATTGTGTCCGTTCAGCGGTAAAAATCGACCGTTCAAGGATATTATTCAAGTGAACGTTCACCTATCATAAGCAATCGTGCATAATCTAACTAAACGTTCACCCTGAATGCTGGGCAGAGAGATGTCAGTGTGGACTCAAATGTCTTGTTACAAGACAATCGAGAAAAGAGAGGGAGCTCGATGACTAATAAGATTGGAAAAAAGCGTAAGATCACATTCTGGACGCGCTTGGGCTTTGGTATGGGCGGTATGCTCAATTCCGGTGCCCTGACCTTTACGCACAGCTACATGGTGCTGTTCCTGTCCACGGAGTGTGGCCTGTCCGCAGGCGAGGCTGCACTGATCAGCTCGTTTGCCATCTATGTCAACGCTATTCTTTGCCCGCTGATGGGCTTTGTGGCCGATAACTTCTATGCCACCAAGATTGGCCGCATCTTTGGTCGTCGTCGTTTCTGGATCTTGCTGGCCATCCCGATGATGATCGCCGAGCCGCTCATCTTCGTGGCTACGCCGTTTGGCTTCCCGTACTACTTTGTGCTGTACCTGATCTACAACGTCGCGTATACGTTCTGCACCGCCAACCTGTCGCCGCTTACCATCGAGATGACCGACGACTTCAAGGAGCGTACGTACCTCACCGGCTACAAGCATCTCTTTGGTAACGCCGCCGGCTTCCTGATGGCTGCACTTGTGGGCTTCGGCTTTGGCACCTTCGGCGAGACCAACCCGTTCAGCTACTTCATCATCGCTACGATCAACGCTTCGGTCATGGCAATCTCGCTGCTTTGTGTGTACCTGTCCACGTGGGAGCACACCCCCGAGGAGGTCGCTCAGGAGAAGATCGAGAGCGTCGGCGAGGGTATCAAGAAGTTCTTCATCGACGTTATCTCCACCTTCCGCAACAAGTCCTTCCGCAAGGTCCTGTACGCACAGGTCTCCACGAAGCTCGCTGCTGCCTGCTGGTCTGCCTGCCTGTCCTTCTTCATCGTCTACTGCCTGCAGATTCCTAAGTCCTACGAGTCCGTGATGGAGATGCCTGGCAAGGTCGTCGCTATCGTCTGCACCGCCATCTGGGTCGCCCTCATGGCCAAGAAGGGCTTCCACAAGTCTTGGTACCTCGCAAATGTCGGTTGCGCTGCGTGCATCATTGCCTACAACTACTTCGCCTTTGGTCAGATTAACGGCACCTCCACGGTCGCCATCGCCATGATCGCCTACCCCATCATCTTCGCCATCTGGAAGTTCTTCTACGTCGGCTTCCAGTACCTGCCCGATGTTCTGCTCAACTACATCCCCGATGTCGATGAGCTCATCACCCTGCGTCGTCGCGAGGGCATCTACAGCTCCGCGCAGCAGCTCTGCCAGCAGATCGCCCAGGCTATCGCCGTCAACGTGTGGGCTATCGTCCTTGCTGCCTCCGGCTTCATTCAGACCGCCGGCAATAGCG
>CAUBWQ010000160.1 GCA_958439775.1 uncultured Collinsella sp.
TGGTGGGCTCGCCGGAACGCGCCAAGTCGGCCATCTGCTGCTGGGAAATGCCTAGGCGGTCGGCCATGATCTCCAAAAAACGCCCCGTGCCGGCAGCGCACTTGTCGTTCATGGCAAATTTGGCCACGCGGCCACTTTTAAGCTGAATGACCTTGGTGTCCTGACCGCCCACGTCGATCACGGTGCCGTGGTCGCCAAACAGGCGCACGGCACCGGTACCGTGACAGGTGATCTCGGTCACGACCTTGTGCGCATAGGGCACGGCGACACGACCGTAGCCGGTCGCGACCACGCGCACGTCGTCGGCAGCCACGTCATAGCCGGCCGCTGCCAGCGCCTCGCGCAGCCGCTCGGAAGCATCGACCGAGGAAAACCCGGTTGGCTGCACGCACGTCCACGCCACCGAACCCTCCCCATCGACCACAGCAGCCTTAGCCGCCGTAGACCCGATATCGATCCCGATCCCTATCATGGCTCTCTCCCAATCTAAACATCAAAGACAGCGGCGCGTTCAGGCGCCTTAGCTCTAGGTTTCTCAGGTGCCGGAGATTGCCCCGAAAGAGGAGCGCAGCGTACTTTGGGTACGCAAGCGACGGTTTGAGGGGCAAGATCCGGTGCCTGAGGAAGCTAGAGGGTTTCGATAAAGGCGGCGATGCGGGTCTCGATCTGGCCCATGTCACCGTTGCTGTAGTCGGTCTCGATCTTCATATACGGAATACCCGCACCCTCGACAGCCTCCTGCATGCGCGCGCTCTCAACGTTGAAGGTGTGGCAGGCCTGTAGCACGCTCTCTACCACGCCATCGACATGGTACTTCTCGCACATGGTCAGTGTGTTCTCCATGCGGCCGTCGTTAGGCGTCATGACCGAGCAGTTGATATCCAGGTAGCGGTCGGCGATGGCGCGCAGAATGTCGGGCGCGTCCGGGTCGATCATCATAGCCGCCGTGCGCTCGCCCGAGCAGTCGTCCATGCACACGACCACACCGCCGTTGGACTCGATGGTGCGACCGATCTTGTTGATTACGCCGCCCACCGGGCAGCCGGTGATCAGAATGCGCTTGGCATCCGCCGCAACCGGGCGCTCGCCCGCGTCGTAGGCCTCGCGCAGCTTGACAACCTTTTGCTCCAGCTGCTGCGTATAGGCCTCGATATCAAAGCTGAACGTACCGGCAAACATGGTACTCATCAGGTCGACGCCGCTCATGGCCGCCGGCTGGTTGGCCTGCAGCGCAAACATTTCGAGCTGGGCCGCACGCAAGCGGTTGCGACGACGAACGGCAGCGCGCAGGTCATCGTCGGTAATCGTGATGCCGTAGAAACCCTCGAGCTCCTCCTTGAGCAGGCGGCACTCCTCGTACCAGCCTTCACGCTCGTAGGCGCGATCGCGACCCTGCGGAAGATGCAGAATGTGCGTGCGCTTGAGCTCGTTGAGTAGCTCGTACATCTTCTTCTTGCCGTCGCAGGTGGTCTCGCCGATGATCATGTCGCTAAAGTACGTAAACGGGCACTTTTGCGAGTAGGCAAAGCCGTAGGTCGACTTGATGAGCGGGCACAGGTTTGCCGGCAGCACCTTCTCGGCCTCGGGAATCACCTCGTCGGATGTGCCGCACAAGGCCACACTTGCAGCGCCCGCGGCATCGATAATCTCGAGCGGCGTGTAGCTGCACAAAAAGCCGACCAGGCGATTACCCGCCTGTTTGTACTCCTTGACGCGCATAAACGCCGCCTTGCGTTGCTCGTTGAACTCCTCAAACGTGCGCGGCAACGGCTGTTCTTCGATATCGGCCATAGTAGTTCCCCTCTCTTGCACCGATATACCGACAATTAAACAACAAACCCACGCCATACCCAAAAGGAAGCATCCTCTAGGGAATGGCGTCGATAAGCTCCTGCGTATACGGATCGCTCGGGTGCGCGATCACATCCTCGGCCGCGCCTTCCTCGACAAGACGACCGTGGTAGAGCACGCCAATCCGATCGGACATATGCCGAACCACACGCATATCATGCGTGATAAACAGCAGCGCCACGCCCGTCGTGCGCTGCAGGTCGCGAAGCAAGTTGAGCACTTGAGCCTGAACGGACACGTCAAGCGCCGAGACCGGCTCGTCGCATACCACAAGGCGCGGCTCGCAAATAGCGGTCATGATGCTTTGCCAGAAGACGGACCGAGGCCAGGGCCGAGAGCGCGCGCTCATGGCGCCCATCCGCATCGCGCACGCCGGCGATAATCAGCGGCTCCTCCAAAATGCGGCCGACACGGTTGCGCGGGTCAAAAGCCGTAGAGCTATCCTGGAATACCAGCTGGATTTCGCGGCGAAACGGCTTGCGTTCGCGCTCCGACATCGTGGCGAGGTCGTGCCCGCGATAGACAATCGAGCCGGAATCCGCACGCTCGAGACCACAGATCAGGCGTCCAGTCGTCGACTTGCCCGATCCGGATTCGCCAACCAGGCCATAGACCTCGCCCGGTGCGATCTCAAACGACAGATCGTCCACGGCGGTAAAGGCCTGACGCTTAAAACCTGAGCCCGGCATGGGATACGCTTTAGTCAGATGTGAGACCCTAAGCAGGGCTTCGTTATCAACAGCCATGGCACTCCCCTTTCTCGACAAGCCAGCATTTAGACCGGTCGCACGCATTCACGGCAAACAGCGGAGGCTCCTGCGCGCGGCAACGCTCGTCCGCCCGGACGCAACGAGGCGCAAAGCGGCATCCACAGGGTATTGCCGTAAGCGGCGGCACCGTGCCCGGAATATCCGCCAGCGTGTCAACGCGCTCGCCTTCGAGCGGCGGAATGCTCGCGATGAGCCCCTGGGCATACGGGTGGCTCGGGCGCTCCATAAGGCCGCAGGCGTCGACCTCTTCTACGATTTGGCCCAGATACATGACGTGCACGCGCGAGCAGATGCTCGTAACGACACCCAAATCATGGCTGATAAAAAGCACCGCCATGCCCTCGGAACTGTTGAGGTCGCGCAGGAGATCCAAGATCTGTTTTTGAGTCGTCGTGTCGAGTGCCGTGGTGGGCTCGTCGGCGATAAGCAGTCGCGGATGACCGGCAAGCGCCATGGCGATCATCACGCGCTGGCGCATACCGCCGCTAAAATCGCCCGGATACATGTCGAAGCGAGCCGCGGCATCTCGAATTCCCACACGCTCCAACAGCGATTGAGCCTCGTTGCGGGCTTCGCGTCGGCTCACCTTACGGTGGGCCCGCACGGCCTCGACGACCTGGGCCCCGACCGTCATGACGGGGTTGAGTGAGGACAGCGGGTCCTGGAAAATCATGGCAATGTCGCAGCCGCGCACCTCGCGCATGCGCTTGAGCGGGCGCGCGAGCAAGTCCTCCCCGTCAAAGAGAATCTGACCGGTATAGGCCATCTTCTGTTCATGCTCCAATAGGCGCATGACACTCTGGGCAAACACTGACTTACCGCAGCCGGACTCGCCGACAACACCAACGATCTCGCCGGCATCGATATGTAGGTTGAGTTTGTTGACGGCTTCCAGCGCGTTGCCATCGCGGCCCACAAACGAGATGCAGAGGTCGCGCACGTCCAAAAGATGTTCGCTCATGGGCTAGTCCTCCTTGGTCTTGGGGTCGAGGGCGTCGCGCAGGCCGTCGCCGGCAAGGTTCAGCGAAAGCACGCTCGCGATGATGGCCGCTGCCGGGAAGAAGATCATCCACGGGGCTTTGCGCATCACGTTCTTGCCCGCCTGCAGGATGTTTCCCCAGCTGGCGTCGGGCGCCTTGATACCCAGGCCCAGAAACGAGAGGGCGGCCTCCGAGAGCACGGCCTCCGCAAAGACGAAGGTCGCCTGCACTAGGAAG
>CAUBWQ010000161.1 GCA_958439775.1 uncultured Collinsella sp.
GCAGGGTAAAAACGGTGTGGGCACCACGTTCACGCTCGATGAGCGCGTGGCGCTGGCCCGCGAGGCGCTCGGTGATATCGACGGCGTCGAGGTCCTGCCCTTTACCGGCCTCTTGGTCGACTTCGCTCGTGAGCAGGGGGCGGGGGCCGTGGTCAAGGGTCTGCGCGCCATGACCGACTTTGAGTATGAGCTGCAGCAGGCCGACCTTAACTATCGCCTGGATAGCGAGCTGGAGTCCATCTTTGTCATGAGTGCGCCGCAGTACGGCTATATCTCGAGCTCGGTCGTTCGCCAGATTGCCTCGCTCGGCAGCGATGTATCGACGTTTGTCCCGTCCAACGTGGTCGAAGCGCTCAAACATCGCTTTTCGTGACGTTTCTTATTGCCTGGTGGCATGTGGTAAACTAGCACGATGATATGTTACCTATGAAAGGAGACCGGATGCCGGGCGAGAATTTTCCTGGCGATAGGATCGTCAGCTTGGTCGATGAGCTCGAAGGGCTGATCGAGGAAGCCAAGCCGCCTTTCGGCAAGAACGCTCAGTTCAAGGTCATCGACGCCGACGTGTTCTTCAACATCCTCGACGAGATCCGCATGAGCTATCCCGAGGAGTGGCAGAAGTCCCGCCGTATCCTTAAGGAGCGCGAGGAGCTTATGGCTTCCGCCGCCGCCCAGGCCGATTCCATCATCGCCGACGCTCAGCAGCAGGCCCTCACCATTGCCGGTGAGCAGGAGATCGTCCGCCTTGCGCAGCAGCAGGCCGACGACATCCGCGATCGTGCCCAGCAGTACGAGCGCGAGACGCGTTATGCTGCCGAGGACTATGCAGAGCAGGTCTTTACGCACCTGGAGGAGAACCTCAAGAGCCTGACCGGCACCGTTACCCGTTGCCGTCAGCAGCTCAACGAGGGTGCCGCCCAACAGAATGGTCAGTGGTAATGGCTGAGTTCCCGAGCGTTACCGTCGATCTTTCCGAGCAGCTCGAGTTTCCTGGAGATTCGTATCCGCTGACCGGTAAGGTCGATGTCGCCACCTACACGGTGGGCGAGAAGGAGTACCAGCTTCAGGACGGCATCGACTACGACGTTGTCTTTACCAATGCCGGTACCGGTGTCTTGCTCACGGGCATGGTCCGCGCGCACGCCACCGGCGAGTGCGACCGTTGCCTGGAGCCCGCCTCGTTTGATATCGCCGGCGAGATCGAGGAGTTCTACCTCTTTGAGGAGCCCGAGGATCCCGAGGCCTACGAGGACGGCTACGAGCTCCTGGGTGAGGACCGTCTAGTCGATCTGGGTGAGCCCATCAATGACGCGGTCGTTATGGACACGCCGTTTGTAGTGCTCTGCAAGCCCGATTGCCGTGGTCTGTGCCCCACATGCGGTTGCAATCTCAACGTCGAGCAATGCGATTGCGCCGCCCAGGCAGAGGCGGAATGGGCCGCTGCCACGGAAAATCCATTTGCAGCATTGAAGAATCTCAAGCTCGATGAGTAAAACTGTGGTAGTATCGCTACTTGCGCGTAATCGCCACACTGGATAGTTCATAAGGAAGGTCACTATGCCCGTACCTAAACAAAAGCAGGGTCGTATCCGCACTCACACCCGTCGTTCCGCCAACATGAAGATCTCGGCTGCGGCTCAGTCCACGTGCCCCCGTTGCGGCGCTGTCAAGCTTCCGCACCACGTGTGCCCCAGCTGCGGTTTCTACAAGGACCGCGAGGTTATCGTTACCGAGTAACGGTATACTCTGGATGCGATGCCGTTCCAAATGGAACCACAATGGCCGGCTCAATGAGTCGGCCATTTTTGTATAAGGAGCATGTATATGAGTAACGTTCGCGTTTGTGTAGACGTTGTGGGTGGAGACGAGAAACCTCAGGTCGTTCTCGATGGTATCGAGGCTGCACTTGCCGCCGATCCCGATATCGAGGTCTTGGCAGCTGGCCCCGCCGAAATCGTCAATCCCTTTGCTGCTTCCCACGCACGTGTTGAGGCCCTTGAGGCACCCGACGTTATCGCCATGGATGACGATCCCATTCGCGCCGTGATGACCAAGCGTAAGTCGTCGATCGTGCTTTCTTGCCGCGCCATTAAGAAGCAGCCGGTGCTTCCCTGTCTGACCAATGCGCAGCCCAATCGCGCCGGCGGTCTGACGGTGCTGTGCGATATGGGCGCCAACCCTGATGTCGAGGTCGATGACATGGTGCGTTTTGCTCAGATGGGTAGCGCCTATGCTCGCGTCGTCCTGGGCATCGAGCATCCCCGCGTGGGCCTGCTTGCCAACGGCACCGAGGACGAGAAGGGCTCCAACTTTACCAAGGCCTGCTTCCCAGCCATGAAAGCCGCCGTTCCCGGCTTTGTTGGTAACTGCGAGGGAACGGACATCACCTCCGGTAACTTCGATGTCGTCGTTGCCGATGGCATGTCGGGCAATATTGCGCTCAAGGCCACTGAGGGCGCTGCCAAGTTTTTGCTGCAGGAGCTCAAGGGCGTCTTTATGTCTTCGCTTGGCACCAAGATCGCCGCGCTGCTCATTAAAAAGCAGATGCGCGAGATAAAGGCCAAGCTTTCGGGCGACGCCAAGGGCGGCGCGATTCTTTTGGGCCTGCGCGGCGTGGTCCTGATCGGCCATGGCGCCACCTCGGTCGAGGCTGTTAAAAACGGTACGCTCGCGGCGGCCGAAGCCGTGCGCGCCGGGCTGGTCGAGAACGTCGCCAACTCCATGGACGGCATCGTTTTATAACAGCGGCGTTATGCGTCTCGGGGCGTGCGTCGTGGGGTAGAATCAGAACCGTGTCTTGGTACCGCCCGGGCGGTACCATTCTTTTGGTATTCATGCACTATGAGAGGAAGCGCTATGGATCGCTCCGAAATCTTCGACAAGATCGCCGAGGTCGCTGCTGACGTTCTGGGCGTCGATGTTGCCGAAATTAGCGATGAGACCACCTTTGACGACCTCGATGCCAACTCGCTCGAGCGCCTGCAGCTGGTTACGGCTATCGAGGACGAGTTCAACCTCGAGATCGATGACGAGACCCTGCTCTCGCTCAACTCTGTCGCCGACGCCGTCGACGCTATCGAAAACGCCAGGGAGGCCTAGGTCTTGGCTTTGTCTGAACGACTTACGCGCGCCCAGGAAATTCTGGGCCACGAGTTCAATAATAAGGTGCTGCTGCGCGCGGCCCTTACGCATCCCTCGGCAGTCGAGGGCCAGCCGGTTTCTGCCAGCTATGAGCGCCTTGAGTTCTTGGGCGATTCCATTTTGGGCGCTGTGGTCGCACGCTCCCTGTTTGAGTCCTATCCGGAGTTTGACGAGGGCAAGCTCACGCGCCTGAAGGTGTCGCTTGTCTCGGGCGCTACGCTATCCGAGGTTTCTCACGAGCTGGGCATCGACGACATCATCATCTTTGGTGCCTCCGAGACCGGTACCGGTGCGCGCGGCCTGCATTCGGCCCTCGAGAACGTCTATGAGTCGCTCGTGGGCGCACTGTACCTGGATGCCGGCTGGGATGCCGCGGCGGAGTTCATTCACCGTACGCTCAAGCCGCATTTGGCTTCTGAGCGTGCCGAGCATCCTGCGAACCCCAAGTCGTTTTTGCAGGAGTGTGTGCAAGCCGACGGTCACGAGCCCCCGGCGTACAAGCTCGTTGGCTCCGAGGGCCCGGCGCATGCGCCCACCTTTACCGCCGTGGTTTTGATCGATGGTATTCGTCAGGGTCGCGGCTCCGGCTCCTCAAAGAAGGAAGCCGAGGGAGCCGCCGCGCTCGAAGCGCTTGACCGCATGGGTTACACCACCAACGGCGTGATTCTCAACAAGAAGCCTGTTTA
>CAUBWQ010000162.1 GCA_958439775.1 uncultured Collinsella sp.
GCCGAGAATCTCGGTCGCGGCCTGGATGAACTCAGGCTGCTCGGGATAGCGGGCGTTGAGCTCTTCGAGAACGTTCTGCGTGTAGCTCATGCTTCCTCCAGTTGATGGAAAAGAAAAGTATCGGTCGAGGCGCCCCATGCGCCGCGAGCTTTATCGAGTATGGATAATATCGCACTGTTGCGGGAAAGTTACGCATAAGCCGACGAGCAGATGTTTCGTTTTGATTACGATGCAGGTAGAAGCGTTTTTGAGCACCCAACGTGCAAATCGCGTGTTTCGAAGCTGTTTCGTCCACATGTTCCGAACCACATTGGGGACAGGCACCTTTGTGGTGGTTTTGGTGGTTAGAGGACGAGCTGATGGTAGTCGGCGGGGGTTACGTGGCCCTCGGTGGCGGCACGGAAGGCGGCAAGCGCATCGCCCGAGAACGGCATAGCCCAGCACAGTCCGCAGCCGGCGGTGATGGAGCCAGGCAGCGGCATGATGCGCCCGGGCACACCGGCGGCAAGGCACAGCTGCTCGCATTCCATCACATCGAAGGTGCTATCGAACGAAACGATAATCTTGCGCTCGTGGTCGAGGGCATCACCGGATGGGCCTTCGAGGTGTGCCTCACGATACGCCGCGGCGGCCGCTTCCTCTTCCGCAGTATGCCCACAGCCACCGCAGCCGCAGGTACAGGGCTCGGAACCATCGCAAGTGCAAGGCTCTCCCGTGTCGGGACAAATATCGTGAGACATGGCAACTCCAATCGTCTAGGCAAGCAACTCGGCCGCCGCAAACTCCTCGGGCGTATTGACGTTCTCGAAGCAGAGCGTCGAGCCCGCGGCCTTAACGATCTGCGGCTCATCCATATAACCAGCCTGAACTCGATTGATCAGGCAGCGAATGCGCTGGCGGTCGCAGGCGAGCAGCTCTTGGGAAACTGACGCACACGCGTCACGGCGCCAGACGGCGCAAAGCGGCTCAATCCCCCGCTCCTCGCGCGGCACGCACACGTCGAGCGCCTCAGACTCAACACGATCGGCAAGCGCACCGATCAGTTCTGGCGAGACGAACGGCATATCGCAGGCGACGATCGCCACGAGCGGCAATCGGGCCGCGGCCAACGAGCTCGCGATGCCGCGCATGGCACCCGCCGGTCCTTCAAGGTCCGCCACCACACGCGGCACCAGGCCGCCAAACGCGCGCTCCTCAAGATAGGCAAGCTCGCTGGGACGCGAAGTCGTCACGACCAACTCGCCGGCAACTGGCGCCAGCCGACCCAGCACACGCTCGATGAGCGGCTCGCCGCAAAACGCCAAGCGCGCCTTATCGCAGCCCATGCGCGAGGACATCCCGCCCGCTTGGACGACACAAGAAAGATCGGCACGTCTTACGGTAGTCATACGGCAAAACACCTCCATCGGCATGTTCGAAACCCGACACACGAAGCCAAATACCGCCGCCGAAATAACGGCGCTACGAAAAGCTCGTGCAAAAACAAAACAGCGCCTTTGCGGCACGCAGCAAGACCGCGAGCACAAAAGCGCTGGTAGCGTATGGCGGGAACGTATGTGAATCGAACACATCCAAGACGTTTTGCACGCCTCGCAACGGTTTTGAGGACCGCGGAGCCCACCGGAGCCCATCCGTTCCCAAGTGCGGCGGTATTTTACCAAACCGAGCGGGTCCCATCCCAAATAGACGAGCAAGAAGTTGCGGTGGAATAGTTCTTGCTTAGGCTGCAAGACCCCAAAAACAGGAACTATTTCACCGCAACTGAGGAGGCGGGAGCGAGTGACCGGCCTAGCGCAGGGAGCGCAGGCCGCCGGCCTCCTTGTCGAGCACCGTAAAGCGCACGGCATCCAGATGCTCCAAGATGCTGATGGCACGTTTGCGCGACACGCCTAGGGCCTCGCGCAGGGCGCTCGTGGTGGCAGCGCCGCCGGCTGCCTCAATGGCGGCGGCAACAAGCTCGCGCGCATGGGCCTCGGCGGCAGCGGACAAGGCAACGTCGCGTTCGACCTTAACGATCGAGCGGTTAAGCGAAAGCTCGCGCAGGGCGCGCGTCATGGTGTCGCGATCGAGCTGCAACTGCTCGCCCACCTCGGGCAGCGTCGGCGCATCGAGGCCGGCTTCGTCCAACAAGGCAACGATACGTTCGCCGGCCTCGCGCACCACGCGTGCCGCGGCGGCAGCGGAGTGCGGGTCGAACACCTCGGCGCCCTCGGAGGCACACACGCCGCGCGAGCAGCCCTCGGAAATCAGGGCTGCGGCAACTGCATCGTCTGCGGTAGGCCAAGCGGCATGGGCGACCGCGCCGGGCGTAAAGCCCGTCTCCTTGGGAGCAGCCGCGTGCATGGCGGACAGGGTCGCCGCCAGCGTACCCATCGCGGCATCGAGCGCGGAAGCTTCTGCATACAGCGGGCCATCCGAGCCAGTAAGCGCGCAAGCAGCGCCCTTCGCCACCAACTCGCGCAACGCCGCCTCAGCCTCACCGGTAACAAGATCGAGCGCCGCGGTAACATCGGCAGCGGCAACCGGCAGCGTCTGCAACGCCAGCCACGCATCCACCGTGCCCGCAATATCTCCGGCCTCAAGCGCCGCGTACAGCACGCGCTCCCCCTCAGTAAGTTCGCGCGAGCGACGGCAGCGCGGAAGCAGCACGCGCCCGCCGCCGATGAGCATGACCGGCGAATAGGACAGCACCACGGCATGGTCGCCGGCACGCAGCGGCAGCGGTTCCTCCAGGCGCACCTGCACGGTACGGGTCTCGCCCACCGCCATGGGGGCCTCGCCCTCCATGAACATGATGCGACCGACGACCTCGGCCGTACCGGCCATCACGTGCACGCGCACACCCGACTCGAGCACACGCGGCTTGGCTCCCTCGCGACCCAAATACGTAAACGCCATCATAAAGCGCAGCGTCTGGCCAAAGCGACCCTCCACGCCGAGCATCTCACCGCGACCGAGCGCAGCGACGCCATCGCCCACCAGGTTGAGCGCCACGCGCTGACCGGGCAGCGCCCGCTGCGTGTCGCCATGCACTTGGATCCCGCGTACGCGGCAGGCCGTGCGCGACGGCAGCGCGACGAGCTCATCGCCCACCGCAACCGGCGCATCGTGCAGCGTTCCCGTCACGACGGTGCCGGCGCCCTTGATCGTAAAGCAGCGGTCGATGGGCAGACGCGGCGCGGCATCGGTGCGCTCGGCACGGTCGCGGCAGGAATCCCAGCAGGTACCAACCTGATCGTCAAGCGCTGCCAGCAGCGCATCAATCCCCGCGCCGGTCTTGGACGAAACAGGCACGATCGGCGCGTCCGCAAGCACGGTACCCGACAAAAAGTCATCGACGTCGAGCTCGGCAAGCTCAATCATTTCGTTATCGGCCAGGTCGCACATTGTCAGCGCGACCACCATGTGTGTGACGCCCAGCAGCTCCAGCACATGCACGTGCTCGCGGGTCTGTGGCATCACGCCCTCGACGGCCGAAACCACCAACACGGCAACATCAATGCCCGTAGCGCCCTGCACCATGGCGCGCAGGTAGTGCGCATGCCCCGGCACGTCAACCAGGCCCACGATCTTGCCACTCGGCAGCGCCAGCTCGCCAAAGCCCAGCTCCACCGTCATGCCGCGACGACGCTCAACTTCCAGGCGGTCGGGGTTTTTGCCCGTCAGCGCCTCGATGAGCGCCGACTTACCGTGGTCGACGTGGCCAGCCGTGCCAACGATAACGGGACACTCCACCAGCGCTTGGACCTCACTCATCGAGCAATCGCCTTCTTAACGCACGCGGCAAGCGTCGACGCCGCC
>CAUBWQ010000163.1 GCA_958439775.1 uncultured Collinsella sp.
GGTGCATGCCGGTATTGAGACCGAGGCTGCCCGGGCGTTTTTGCTTGAACACGGCGTGGATTGTGCCGATGGTGCCGGAGCGGTTGGCGCCGATCGCGAACTGCTGAAGCAGATGCTTGCCGTACAGTCGTCCGATGACCTGCTGTGGATTCGCCATGGCTATTGGGATGCGCCGACGGGGCTGCTTTCTGCCGAGGGCAAGGGTCCGGTCGTAGTGAGCGGCCACACGCCAACGGTGTCGCTCGGGCGTTATTGCGAGGTCGGTGGTCTTGCGGGGCTCGACGAGGAGTCGGGCCGCGGACAGATTGTGCGCCTGGGCGGTGAGGATACCGCCGGCATTCCCGACCGTATCGACATCGACTGCGCCGCCGCCACCGGCTCCGAGTTCGGCCGCGTGGGCATCCTGCGCCTGGACGACGGTGCGGAGTTCTATGCGAACATTCTGCCCGGCGAATAATCGGTGCAAAGGGTAGCTAGTTTGGGACGGGGCTTTTTTGACTACTTTTGCCCTTCTGCCCGTCAAATGATTTTTCTGGGACGGGGATTACATAATCATTTGGCTGCCCGCTGGCTAAGTGAGTAGACTTTTTTGGAAATGCCGAGCACCCAACATATTTGCCTCAACAAAACCGCAGGTCACAGACTTGTGCTTTGTCGGTGTGGTCGGGGATTCGGTAAAAGTCTACTCACTTAGTTTTGCGTGACGCATATTGTCCGCAGCGAGACCGCAGCCGGGGTGATTCCATCGCAAATTCCGGTACCGGGGGCAGCTAATTAGGCGCCGTACGGGTTCCGGTCGCGCTCGATGCGCTGACGGATGTGGGCATACTCGATTATCAGCAACACCAGCAGTAGGGCCATGACTGCCAGGTAGCTCACCACGGCGCCCACCAGGCCCAGCAGGTTGATCAGGATCACCGGGAGTACCACGCTCACGGCAAAGCAGATCAGGTAGATCTTGGTGACGTCTCCGGCGTGGCGCAGCACCGTGATAATGGCGTAGATAAAATCGATGGCCGCGGACGACCATCAGCAGCGCCAATGTGCGGTAGCGCTCAAAGTTGAGGCCGTACATAAAGCTCATGAGGGGAATGCCGGGGCCTGCCATAAATGCGGCGCACACGCCGGTGATGGCCACGATCAGCGCCATAACGGCAATAATGATCAAGTCAAAACGGCGACGCTTGCGCGGATTCGCCCAAATGCTCGACAGACGCAAAAGCTGCGGTTTATAGACAAATCCGATGCTCAGCAAAATAGCCTGCGCCGGAAAGAACAGGGCATTAAAGTACAGCTGGTATTTGTAGGCCAGCGTGCCTTCCATCACAAACTCGGGCATGCTCTCGATGAGGTTGAACAGGAACAGTGCACCAAAGAGCGGGGCGTACTGGACAAACAGGTGGCCGACCTCGCGCAGGCTCACGCGGCGCGATTTTTCGGTCTCGAGTAGGGCGAGCGGCGCGGTGACCAGCACGAGCGAGGCGATGGCGGTGACGCCCATGGCCATGGCCGCGATGGGCATGCTGCGCGTAAGGAACAGCGCCACGCTAAAGACCACGATAACGCCGACGGAGCGTAGCGTTTGGCTCATGCCTGCCAGGTAGAGTTTATCGGCCTGCTGCAGGCGGCCCTCGTACACGTCCGCTACGCCGTCGATCACCTTATACAGGTAGACGCCCAGGCCGATCGTCGCCATCTGCGCGTCATAGCCACGGGCGCTGCTGTACATGAGGCCGCAGCCCAGGGCGAGCGCTCCGCAAAGCCAACGGTTGAGCTGGTAGGAGGCAAAGGACGTCGTTTCGTCGATATCCGAGACTTGGAAATTGCGCACGCCGTAGTTGCACGCGATCATGATGAGCGTGCCGGTGACAAAGGCGATGGAGAACTTACCGGCTTCCTCGGCGCCCACAAGCTGCGTGGACACAATGGTGAGCAGGGGAAACGCGAAGCCCCACACGGCGGTGCCCAGGGTATTCCAGAGATAGTCGCGGCGGGTGGCGTGCTCCTCGTATTCGGCTTCCTGCGTGGAGAAGCCGCCGCCGTAGACAGCGCCGAGCAGGCGGTTCCACCAGGCGTTGACCATGCGGTGGATGGGGCCGGGCTCGCGATCGCGCTCGCGGCGACGGCGCGTGGCCTGGCTGCTGTCGGGGCGCCGGCGTTGCGCTGGCTCAGCTCCTGGATGCGCGCGAGCTCTTCGGCCGTGTGGGAGGCGGGGAACAGGCCGTTCTCGATGCGTCCGCCCTGGGCCTTTGCGGTGCCGCTGCTCGCTACGGCGGGGTCGGCGACGCCATTGCGGCGGGCGATGGCGCGGCGGATGCTATCGAGGGGCGTGATACTCAAGGCGGTTCCTTTCTCTTGCTGCGCTCTAGTATAGTCACGGTGGTGTCCATTCGTGTTTTTGAGCAGGTTGTTCAATATTTTCGGCGTGCGGCTGTAATTTGTCGGTAAACGTACAGTAGTTGGCACTTGGGGACGTTCCTTATGCGCCGGCACTTTGGGGACAGTCCTTGCTTGTTGCCTGTTCATGAGTGTCCCCAACGACTAGTCATTTAAGAACGTCCCCAATGACTAGGCCGCTTGCGTGCGATTTTTGACCGTTGGGCGGGCGCTTCGTCGTTGCCGCAAAAACGTTTTTGCATATCGGGTACAACGGGCTTTACGTGAGTAAAGTGCGCGCCGCGTCCACGTGCCGCGTTTTTAAAGGAGGCCCCATGCCTGGTGTTACCCCTGCAGAAGTTCTGTCCAACTTTGGCATTACGCTGGTCGAAGACCCCGCCGAGAACCAGCCCCGCCTGCTGGTTGACCTGCCGGCAGCCGAGCTCGTCGAACATGCCATCCGCCGCAACGAAGGCCGCATGGCCTCCAACGGCGCACTGGTGATCGAGACGGGGGAGCGTACCGGACGTTCGCCCAACGACCGCTTTATCGCCGACACGCCCGACGTGCACGACAAGATCGCCTGGGGCGCCGTCAACCGCCCGCTTTCGATTGAGAGCTACGAGGCCATCAAGGCCGGCATTGTCGACTATCTCAACGAGCACGATGTGTTCGTCACCCGCGGCATGGCCGGCGCCGACCGCAACCACACGCGCCGACTACTCGTCGCCTGCGAGCGTGCCAGCCAGGCACTCTTCATTAAGCAGATGCTCGCCCGCCCGCTCGCCCGCGAAATCGCGCGCACCGGCGAGCCGGACTTCTGCGTGCTCGCCGCGCCGGGCTACCAGTGCGATCCCGCCATCAAGGGCCTCAACTCCAGCGCCGCCGTGGTCATCAACTTCCAGGAGCGCGTGATTTTGGTCGCGGGTACCGGCTACTCCGGCGAGATCAAAAAGTCCATCTTCAGCGTCATGAATTACCTGCTGCCCGTCGAGGACGACGTACTGCCCATGCATTGCTCGGCCAGCATGGATCCCGTCACGCACGAGACCGCGGTGTTCTTTGGTCTGTCGGGCACCGGCAAGACCACGCTTTCGGCCAACCCCACGCGCCTGCTGATCGGCGATGACGAGCACGGCTGGTCCGACATGGGCATCTTCAACATCGAGGGCGGCTGCTACGCCAAGTGCGAGGGCCTGGATGCGTTCCACGAGCCCGAGATCTTCAATGCCGTTCGCTTTGGCGCCATCTGCGAAAACGTGGTGCTCGACGAGGGCCGCAAGCCCAATTACGACGATATTTCAATCACGCACAACACGCGCGTGGCCTATCCCGTCGAGCATATCCCCAACGCGTGGACCAAGGGTATGGGCAGCACCCCGAGCGTCGTGCTGTTTTTGACTTGCGATG
>CAUBWQ010000164.1 GCA_958439775.1 uncultured Collinsella sp.
AAGGGCACCAAAGTGCTCCTTCATCTTGATTTGTCAGAGAGCATCTTTGACATTCAAGAGTAAAATAAAAGGCTACGGGCTCAACGTCATGCGACGGATGCCCGGCGTAGTTAGTTGACGAAAGGTTTTATCCCTATGCTGCGTGCGATGATTGTGGATGATGAGGCGCCGGCTCGCTCGGAGCTTCGCTTCCTGCTCGAGCAAACGGGCAAGATCGGCACGATCACGGAGGCGTCGAGCGTCCGCTCCGCCATCGAGATGCTTATGGAAAGTCGCGTGGATGTCGTGTTTCTCGATATCTCGATGCCCGGTGCCTCGGGCCTGCAACTTGCCGAGGCGCTGCATAAGCTCAAAAATCCGCCGGCGATCGTGTTTGTGACTGCGTATAGTGACCATGCGGTCGAGGCATTCGACGTGGATGCCGTCGATTATCTGATGAAGCCGGTCGAGGAAGCTCGCTTGGATCGCGCGATCGAGAAAGTCATGCAGCGCGCCAAGCCGGTCACGGACAGCAAGGTGACCATCGAGCGTATCCCGGTGGAAAAGGGCGGCCGCAAGGTGCTCATTCCCGTGGACGACATTCGCTTTATTATGGCCAAGGACGATTACTCCTGCATCTATACCGTCGATGATCGCTTTTTGTCGACGACCTCGCTGGCGCAGTTTGAGGCCAAGCTCTGCGACTTTGGCTTCTTCCGTGTTCACCGCCGCTATATCGTCAACTTGGCGTGTGTCACGGACGTCGAGACGGTGCCCTCGGGCGCCATCCAGCTGGGCATTACGGGCGTCGACGAACGCGTGCCGGTTTCGCGCCGCCGCGTCGTGCCGCTCAAGAAGGCTCTGAGTCTCTAGCACACTGGCCCCGCAGCTCTGTAGACCCATCGTCTGCGGAGCCGTGGGGCTTTTTTGTATGTATCTGCCGAATCGTTTTTTGCGGAAGGGATCCCATGAACAGCGCAAGCGCCAAGCGCATCGACATCATCTCGGACACCCACGGCTATTTATCGCCTGCGCTCTTGGATGAGCTTGAGGGCGCAGACCTGATCATCCACGCCGGCGATCTCACGTCAGAGATGGACTACGAGCACCTATGCACCATCGCCCCCGTGCGGGCCGTACTGGGCAACAACGATTACTACCGCGACTACGGCCCCGATGTAGACCGTCTTGCACTCTTTACCTACGAAGGTCTCAAATTCGCCGTAGCCCACTACCGCGAAGACCTTCCGGTGGGATCCGTAGACGTAGCCATCAACGGTCACACCCACGTAACCAAAGAAGCCCAAGTGGGCCGCTGCTTAGTCCTCAACCCGGGCAGCGCCAGCTACCCCAGAGGCACCCGAGGTCCCACCATGGCCAGAATGCTAGTAAAAGACGGCAAGATCATAAGCACCAAGTTTATTGACCTAGACTAACCGCAACAAAACGGGGGATGCAGATGCGTCCCTCGTTTCCATTTGAGCCAATGGCGGAAGTTCAACAAGATCCATCAGACCAACCCCGCCGAGGAGCATGCGGGCTAGCCGCGCAGCGGCGCACGCCCGCAAAACTGATTGAACAATGTGACGGCAGGGAGGGTCTCCGGGGCTGAGGGCGGGGGTTAAGTTTGTCGCGAGTTCCGCACGCAAAGGAAAGCACTTAACGTGCTTTCCGTCTTGCGCAGGACTGTAGAGCAGCAAACTTAACCCCCGCCCTCAGCCCCGGAAGCCCTCCCGGATGGCCCCAAAAAATTTTTCAAAAAAGTTGTTGCGCGCCGGACAGACTTCTGTGTATACTAATCCCCGCAGCGCACGCGAGCGGAAACAAACGCGAACGTCTGCCTGGGGAGTTAGCTCAGTTTGGTTAGAGCGCCGGCCTGTCACGTCGGAGGTCGCGGGTTCGAGCCCCGTACTTCCCGCCAACGCAATTAAAGCCACGTCTTCGGACGTGGCTTTTTGCGTTTGATGCACTTTGTTTTGATAGAACGATCGCCCTGGTGCATCTTCGCCCAGAACCCCCGCGCCTTCGGGAACGCAAGTAAAATCTAATGAGTATATCTGTCTGAACAACAGCTTTGTTGTGCAACACCTGTTCAACGAGACAGGGGGTTAGGTTATACTAAATTGCACTGTGCGCCGCATTTGATGCATTTCGCTCCAAGCGCGGCACTCAGTGGATATCCGATTTACCATTTGGATGTCCTGGCGGTCATTTAGCGTCTCGACACAAGCTCGGCCCCGGAGCTCGTTCGAGCTGTTCGTATTCCTTGAAAGGGGAAAAATGGACATATCGAGGAAGACTGATTACGCCCTTCGTATGCTGGCGATGCTTGCCGAGGATCCGGAGCGTTTGCTTTCTGTTCGCACCGCTGCCGAAGAGGTCAATGTCCCGTATTCGTTTGCCCGCTCGATTCAGCACGGTTTGGTCCAGGCCGGTATTGTGGAGAGCCTGCGTGGCGTCCACGGTGGCATGCGTCTCAAGGTCAGTCCGGACGATGTTACTATCCGCCAGGTCGTCGAGGCCGTTCAGGGCCCTATGGTTATGAACGATTGCACCGCGCCCGATGGTGACTGTGCGCGCATGGGCACGTGCTGCTATCATCCCCTGTGGGCCGGAGCCCAGGCGTTGATGCGCGACTACCTCGATTCCGTTTCGCTCGGCGACATCGTCGCTCACCGCCAGTTCCCGGCCGTCGATCCCAAGTTCGCCGACCGCGAAGCGTTTCCCGAGTACGCCACCTGCGCGTGCGCTTACCGGGAGGAATAGCGCCGCATAAGGAGCATAGCCATGATTCAGGACCCCTTTCGTTCGATGATTCGTTCGGAAGGGGTCCTGCGTTATCGCGACCTTCCGTGGCGCCGTACGCGTGACCCGTACATCATTTGGCTTTCCGAGGTCATGCTGCAGCAAACACAGGTGCCGCGCGTTGAGACGCGTATGCCGGCGTGGCTCGATCGCTTTCCGACCGTGCAGGCGCTTGCCCAGGCCGCACCTTCCGATGTTTTGGACGCTTGGCAAGGGATGGGCTACAACCGACGCGCTCTGGCGCTTCACAATGCCGCTCAACGGGTCGTAGGGGATTGGGGCGGGGAGTTTCCGCGTGAGACGCGTGACTTGGTCGCCCTGCCTGGTATTGGCCCGGCAACGGCGCAGGGTATCCGGTCGTTTGCGTTTGATCTTCCGGGCGTGTATCTGGAGACCAACGTGCGCACGGTCTTTCTGCATCACTTCTTTCCCGATGTGCCGGCTGTTCCCGATCGCGAGCTGGTGCCGCTGATCCAAGCCGCCTGTCCGGCGGCCCCCGGTGCAGCGACCGACGAGATCGCGCCCTTTGCCGTGCCTCAAGATGATGCCGATACGCCGCGCGCGTGGTATTACGCGTTGCTAGATTACGGCGCATATCTTAAAAAGACTCTGCCTAATCCGTCTAGGCGGTCGGCGGGCTATAGTCGTCAGTCCAAGTTTGAGGGCTCTCGTCGCCAAAAGCGCGCGCATATCGTGCGTATGTTGCTGGCAGCGCGCGATGGCCAGCCGGCGGGGATTACGGTTGATGAAGCTGTTACAGGCGTTAACGAGATGGAAGCGGCGGCTGGGCGTGGACCGGTCGAGCGCGAGCTGATCGCAAGTATTCTTGCCGATCTGGAGCGCGAGGGCTTTTGCCGCTCCGAGGGCGATCGTTGGTTGAGTGTGTAGTCCGCTCAAATCTGAAGAACGGGATTGTAAGGTTTAAATTCGCGGCTTGAGGGCATCCTAAAGACGAGGTCGCTCAAAGCCTATGGGCGGCACGTGTTGAAGGGAAGTACAC
>CAUBWQ010000165.1 GCA_958439775.1 uncultured Collinsella sp.
TACGAAGTCGACGACGACCAAGGCTGCTACGACGAAGGCCGCCGCGAAGACGACCCCGAAGGCTGCCGCAAAGCCCGCCGTCAAGGTCGAGGAGGCGGGCGCCGAGCCCAAGGCCGAGGCAACTGTCGAGGCAAAGCCGGCCAGCAAGACCACCACGCGCAAGCGCACCACGACGACGACCAAAAAGACCACGACCAAGGCTGCTGCTCCTAAGGCAGAGGCTAAGGTCGAGGACAAGCCCGCAGTGAAGGCCAAGCCTGCGCCGAAGACCGCCGAGGTCAAGGCCGCCCCGAAGGCAGAGGCTAAGCCCGAGCCCGCCAAGGAGACCCCGGTCTCCCCCGCCGCTCCGGCCGAGGAAAAAGCTCCGTCCAAGAAGACGTCCGTCCGCAAGGCAACGGCCACCCGCAAGCGCCGCTAGCCCACAGACGATCCAAAACCTAATCAAACCCTATGCAAGGGGCGCTCCAACCGGGCGCCCCTTCTCTGTAGGTAGTTGGTAAAACGATTTTCTAGGACAACCGTTCGCCGATGGTAAACGGATGTTGTTTATACAGCCTGTGTACAACAGATATACTTACATCTTGTGCGTAAAGCCCATGGCCAGCATGCCGTGATTCTATTGAACTGGACCGTACTATGAGATTGATACACAACAGCCGTCTGCCGCAGTTTCGCACTCCGTTTGGCGCTGTGACCACTGGAACATCCGTTTCGCTCTCGGTGATTTTGGAGGATGCCGATCCCGCGCAGGCAACGCTTACGCTGCGCACCTGGGTCGATGAGATCGGTGAGTCTCTGTATCCCATGACGCACGAGGGCGACGGCATCTTTACCGCCGAGCTGGAGTGCGCCGAGCCCTGTCTTATCTGGTACAGCTTTATCTGCAATATCGAGGGCCAGCCCGAGGTCCGCTTGGGCGCACCGCAGGGACGCACCGGCGGCGAAGGCGTAACCTACAACTACGCCGAGGTGCCGTCATTCCAGGTCACCGTCTACAAGCACCGCGAAGTTCGACCCGAGTGGTACGAGCGCGGAATGGTCTACCAGATCTTCCCCGATCACTATGCCCGCGACGAGCACTGGCGTGAGCGCACGCTGGCCGAGGTCGAAAAACCGCGCAACGGAATCCAGCGCCGGATGGTCGAGGACTGGAACGAGCCGCCCGTTTACGAGCGCGCCGAGGACGGCTCCATCAAAACCTGGGACTTCTACGGCGGATCGCTCAAGGGTATCCAGGAAGACCTGCCTCGCATCGCCGAGCTGGGCTTTACAGCCATCTACCTCAACCCCATTTTTGAAGCCGCGAGCAACCACCGCTACGACACCGCCGATTACACCAAGATCGATCCGATTCTGGGCACAGAGCAGGACTTTACTGAGCTGTGCGAGGCGGCCGAGAAGCTGGGCATTTCCATCATTCTGGACGGTGTGTTCAACCACACGGGCGACGATTCGATCTACTTCAACCGCTACGGCAACTACCCCGGCGTGGGCGCGTGGCAGAGCGAGGATTCGCCGTGGCGCGATGCGTTTTATTTTCACGAGGACGGCTCGTACGACTGTTGGTGGGGCGTGGGCAATATGCCCGCCATCAATGAGAGCTCCGAACTGGTGCGCGAGCGGCTCCTGGGCAAGGACGGCGTGATCCGTAAATGGCTACGTGCCGGCGCTCATGGCTGGCGCCTAGACGTGGCCGACGAACTTTCGGACGATTTCCTGGCCGAGATCAAGAAGGCCGTGCTCGCCGAGAAACCCGACGCACTGCTGCTCGGCGAAGTCTGGGAGGACGCTTCCAACAAGATCAGCTACGGCCATCTGCGCCGCTACCTGCAGGGCTCCGAGCTGGACTCCGCTATGGATTACCCCTTCCGCGACATGGTCATCGGCTTTTTGATGGGCTACAAAAACGCCTACCAAGCTACCGAGGATATCGAGACCCTACGCGAGAACTATCCGCGTGAGGCCCTGTCTTGCGCGCTTAATCTGCTTTCGAGCCACGACCGACCGCGCATTATCTCGGTGCTCGGCGGCGGCCCCGACGAGTCGCAGCTGCCCGAGTGCGAGCGCAGCAAATGGCGTCTGGACGAGAACGCAATGGGCCTGGCCAAGAGCCGTTTTTGGCTTGCGACGCTCATGCAGATGACGTTCCCGGGCGTTCCCTCGATCTATTATGGCGACGAGTACGGCTTGGAGGGTCTCACCGATCCGGGCAATCGTCGCACCATGCCGACCAAGGAAGACCTGCACGACTTCGATACGTTTGCGATCGTCAAGAATGCATCTGCCGTGCGCCGCGCGCTGCCGTTTATGATCGACGGTGAAATCAAGGCCTTCGCGCTCAATGACGAAGTGCTGGCCTACAACCGTACCGGTAACGACGGCGAGTCCGCGACCGTTATCATCAACCGCAGCCTGCGCAATTCACACCGGGTGACGATTCCGGCGCTCGGCGAATGCGCGAGCGATGTGATTAGCGGTCACGAGTGCGAGATCCACAACGGTACGGTCACGCTCGACCTGTACCCGCTGGGTTCGTCGATCATCTATCACCACGCCGAGCAGCGCCTGCAGGAGCCGCTCGATCACGGTGCGGGTGTTGTGTGCCATATCACATCGGTGCCGACCGATGACGGCAAGCCCGGTACGATCGGCGCGCCCACGCGTCGTTTTATCGACCATCTGGCCGCCATGGGCATGCGCTACTGGCAGGTTCTCCCCGTCAACCCCACTGACTTCTTCCGCTCCCCTTACGCCGGTCCTTCGGCCTTTGCAGGCAATATCGACCTGTTACCCGAGAGCCACGAGGAGCTGGCCGCCGACTTTGAGACCTGGAAGGCCCGCGGAGGCGAGGATGCCGATCCGCTGTACACCGCGTTTAAACATCGCAATGCCGATTGGCTCGAGAAATACTGCGTCTACATGGCCGTTAAGAAGTACTTTGAGGGCGAGTCGCGCCATGATTGGCCGGCCGATGTCGCGCGCTACAACGAGCATCTGATCGACGACAAGCGCTTCCACAACGAGGCCGAGCTTCAGGCGTACATGCAGTACCGCTTTGACTTGGCTTGGTGCGAGCTCATGAACTATGCGCACAAGAAGGGCATCGAGGTTATCGGCGATATTCCTATGTACGTGTCGGACGATTCGGCAGACGCGTGGAGCGAGCCCGAGAACTTCTGGCTGTCCGATACCGGCAAGGCGATTGAGATTTCGGGCGCGCCGCCCGACAACTTTGCGCCCGAGGGCCAGGTGTGGGGCAACCCGACGTTCCGCTGGGACCACATGAAGCAGAATGGCTATAGCTGGTGGATGGATCGCCTGCGTCGCGCGTTCTCGCTCTACGACCGCGTGCGTCTGGATCACTTCCTGGGGTTCCACAGCTACTTTAGCATCCCCGCCGGCAAGGCCTGCGCCGACGGTCGCTGGCTGGCTGGCCCGGGCAAGGACCTGTTCCAGACGGCCTACGACGAACTGGGTCCACTCAACTTTATTGCCGAGGATCTGGGTTATCTAACGCCTGGCGTTCGTGCGATGGCTTCGACCTGTGGCTTCCCCGGCATGGACGTACTGGAGTTTAGCAACTACGACGTTCGCTGCGGAATTCATCCCACACCGGGCAAGATTCTGTACACCTCGACGCACGACACCTCGACGCTTGCTGGCTGGTGCACGCGCTCCTTTGCGGGCGGCGACGAGCCGAGCGGCATTGCATTGGCAGGCGAGCTCATGGACAACGCCTTGGCCAGCGATGCTCCGCTCGTTATGATGCCGCTGC
>CAUBWQ010000166.1 GCA_958439775.1 uncultured Collinsella sp.
GCAAAACGGCCTGCGCTCGCGCGTGGTGCTCGAGGCCGACGGCAAGCTCATGGACGGCACCGATGTTGCCGTCGCCTGCCTGCTGGGTGCCGAGGAGTTTGGCTTTGCGACCATGCCGCTCATCTCCATGGGCTGCCTCATGCAGCGCGACTGCCAGCAGGATACCTGCCCGGCCGGCATCGCTACGCAAAACTGCCGCCTGCGTCGCGGCTTCCGCGGCAAGCCAGAGCACGTCGAGCACTTTATGCTCTTTGTTGCCGAGCAGCTGCGTGAGGTCATGGCGAGCCTGGGCTTCCGCACCGTCGACGAGATGGTCGGCCATCCCGAGTGCTTGCGCCAGATTGAGGTCCCGGGCAACCGCAAGGCTAACCTGCTGGATCTGTCGCCCGTGCTGGCGAGCGCGACCTGTGAGTTTGGTGCCCACATCCCGGGTGCCGACGGCCGTCACTTCCTGCCCCAGATGGCTGCGGACAGCGAGCTCGACAAGACGCTCGACTCCACGTTGTTTGTGCCCTATACGGCCGATGCCCGTGCGCACCTGCGTCCGATTCGCTTCCGCGCCGATATCGCCAACGTCAACCGCTGCGTGGGCACCATCTTGGGCAACGCGGTGACCAAGGCGCATCCCGAGGGCCTGCCCGCCGGCTCCATCACCATCGATTGCGATGGTTCGGCCGGTCAGAGCTTTGGCGCCTTCCTGCCGCGCGGCATTACGCTCAACGTGTGCGGCGACGCCAACGACTACTTTGGCAAGGGCCTTTCGGGCGGCGAGGTGTCGGTGCGCCCCAACCCGCATGCGACCTACAAGTTCGATGAGAACATCATCGTGGGCAACGTTGCGTTCTTTGGCGCCACGAGCGGCCGCGGCTTCATTAACGGCCTGGCAGGCCAGCGCTTTGGCGTACGCAACTCCGGTGCCACCGTGGTGGTCGAGGGCTGCGGCAACCATGGCTGCGAGTACATGACGGGTGGTCTGGCACTCATCCTGGGCGAGGTCGGGCAGAACTTCGCCGCCGGCATGACGGGTGGCGTGGCTTATGTCTTCGATCAGTACGGCACGCTCGATGCCCGTGTGAACCACGAGAGCGTCGAGCTTAAAGCCCCGACGGCCGGCGAGCTGGCGCAGATTCGCGAGCTCATTCAGGAGCACGTGGACGCGACGCAGAGCCCGCGCGGCATTAAGCTGCTCTACAGCTTTGAGACGATGAGCAAGCACTTTGTGAAGGTCATTCCGACCGAGTACGAGCGCGTGCTGGCGATTGTCGCCGCCGCCGAGGTCGTCGGCAAGACGCATGCGCAGGCCGAGGAGCTGGCGTTTGACATTGTGACCGGTCGCGCGAGTGACGCGGATGTTGCTCACTTCGATGTTGCGGGCGGTGCTGCGGGTGCTGCGTCCGTGGCTGCCAGCTCTGTTACTTCGACCAAGAAGGAGGCGTAAGTACCATGGGTAAGCCCGGTGCTTTTCTTGATATCGATCGCGTGGCCCATGATCTGCGCCCCGTGGAGGAGAACAACAGCGATTTCGATCCGCTGTACGTGGAGCTCGACGACGACGCGCGCCGTGCCCAGGCGAGCCGCTGCATGATGTGCGGTGTGGCGTTTTGTCAGATGGGCGCGAGCTTTGGCAAGGCACGTCCGAGCGGTTGTCCGCTGCACAACCTGATTCCCGAGTGGAACGAGCTGGTGTACCGCGGCCGTTGGGACGAGGCCGCCGAGCGCCTGTCACTCACCTCGCCCATGCCCGAGTTCACGAGTCGCGTGTGCCCGGCGCTGTGCGAGGCCGCATGCAACCTGGGCTCGGTCGATGGCCAGCCCACGACGATTCACGACAATGAGCGCGCGATCAGCGACCATGAGTGGGCCAACGGCGGTCCGCGCCGCTTTGAGCCGGCAGGGGAGGGCGCACCCACGGTTGCCGTGGTGGGCTCCGGTCCTGCTGGTCTGGTGGCAGCATGGGAGCTTGCGCGTCGCGGTGCCCGCGTGACGGTGTTTGAGCGTGACGACCGCCCGGGCGGCCTGCTCATGTACGGCATTCCCAACATGAAGCTCGAGAAGTCCGTGGTCGAGCGTCGCGTGGCGCTTATGCGCGAGCTGGGCATTGCGTTCGAGCTGGGTGCCGACGTGAGCGATCCTAAGGTTGCTGCCAAGCTCGATGACTTTGACGCCGTCGTGGTGGCTGCTGGTGCCCGCGCCCCGCGTGGGCTTTCGGCTGCGAACATCGATGCGCCCGGCGTGGTGTATGCCGTGGACTATCTGACGGCTTCGACCGTCTCGGTGCTCGATGGCGGCGAGCCCGCGGTGAACGCGCGCGGCCTGGACGTTGTGGTCATTGGCGGCGGCGATACCGGTAACGACTGCGTGGGCACCGCGGTACGTCAGGGTGCGCGCAGCGTGCGCCAGTTTGAGTTCTTGCCGGCGGCGCCTGATGCGCGCGCGGCGAGCAACCCCTGGCCGCAGTGGCCCAACGTGAAGAAGACCGATTACGGCCAGCAGGAGGCCATCGCTGCCATGGGCGGCGAGATGCGCGCTTGGGGTGTGGATACGCTCGAGGTACTGTTGGACAAGAAGGGCGCGGCCGCGGGCCTGCGCGTGGTCGATCTGGATTGGTCGGCTGGCAAGCCCGAGCGCATCGCGGGCTCCGAGCACGAGGTGCCGGCCCAGCTGGTGCTCATCGCCTGCGGCTTTACGGGTCCCGAGCATGGCGTGTTCGACGCCGTTGGCATGCCTGTTGCCACCGCTGGTCGTCCGCTGCCGGTGATGGCTACCGAGGGCTCGCACCTTGCGGCCCGCACGGAGGGTGTCGCCGCGGATGCCGCGCCGGTGTATGTTGCCGGTGACGCTCGCAACGGCAGCTCGCTCGTGGTGAGTGCCATGGCCGATGCCCTGGCCTGCGCGGCCGAAGTCGCCGATGCGCTGGAGCTGTAAAGTAGTTATTTAAGAACGTCCCCAATGACTAGTCATTTTTTGTCTAGTCGTTGGGGACACTCTTTGCGATCGATTTGCTCGTTTGTCGACGTACGGGTGTTCATTTGTCGACTTCTTTGGCCGTGGTCACCTGTTGTTTCTGTGGTGGCTGCGGGCATATGGCTCAAAAGGGCGGGTTGGCCGTCTATGTTTATCTGCGGTTTTGTTGCGGTGCGCATTTTCGGTCAAGCATCCCGTCAAGTGTTTGGTCAGCAGTTGGTTTGCAGCCGGAGGCCTATTTTGTCCGTGCTGACAGTGGCTGCACACCCTCCTCGTAAGCTCAAATTGAGGTTCATCAGTTTGAGGAGGGTACTGTGACTGACCACGCTTTAGACCGAGCGCAGCTAGCCGAAGCCGTCGGCAACGATATTGCCGACATGGCCCATTTTTGGATGCTGCGGAAGTTCCAGTTTTTGGAGCCGGCGCGCGAACAGTTCGAGATCATTGTCGACCCGTGGCTCAGCTATTGCACCGAGCCTTCGCAAAACGAAATCATGGCCTACAACATGGCATTTACCGATTGGCTGCTCTTCGAGCGCCCCTATCGCCATGGCAAGACGCTGCTCGAGCTGTATGTTGAAGAGCCGCCGACATCGCTTTCGCCTGCCTCGCTCAAGCGGCTCGAGCAGGTACGCGACACGCAGTATTTCTCGCGCTTTGGCATTTTGGACAAGGATCCTGCGACTGGTATGGTCGCGCTGAAGGACACGCGCACCGACTGTCGCTTTGATGTCTACGACCCGCATATCGTGCAAAAGGAGCATTGGAGCGACGGAGCGAT
>CAUBWQ010000167.1 GCA_958439775.1 uncultured Collinsella sp.
CAGCTCGTGGTCGTAGTCAAAGACACCACCGTCGCCTACGTGGTGAGCTACCCCGACCTCATGCAAAATGCCCGTGTGCTCATTACCAACTACGACGCACTCGTGTCGGTCTACCTGGTTATCGCGGTCATCTACATCCTCATCAACGTCGCGATCAACAAGGCCGCTGTCTACGTTTCGCACAAGACCGGCGCGACCATCATCCGCTAACGCTTTACCATTTCGAGTCATAAGGAGCCGAGCACCATGGCACAGAGCACTTCTACTTCTGGCAACCAGCCGCTTATCGAGCTCAAGCACGTCGATAAGCACTATGGCGACCTGCACGTTCTCAACGACATCAATCTCTCGGTCGACCGCGGCGAGGTCGTCGTTGTAATTGGCCCCTCGGGCTCGGGCAAATCAACCATGTGCCGCACCATCAACCGCTTGGAGACCATCGACTCGGGCGAGATCTTCATCGAAGGTCAGCCGCTTCCGCAGGAAGGCAAAGACCTTGCCCGTATGCGCGCCGAGCTGGGCATGGTGTTCCAACAGTTCAACCTGTTTGCACATATGACGGTACTGCAAAACGTCATGCTGGGGCCGGTCGACGTGCTGGGCGTCTCCAAGGACGAGGCCCGCGAGCGTGCCATGGACCTGCTGGGCCGCGTGGGCGTTGCCGAGCAGGCCGATAAGGTGCCTGCGCAGCTTTCGGGCGGCCAGCAGCAGCGCGTGGCCATCGCCCGCTCGCTTGCCATGCAGCCCAAGGCCATGCTCTTTGACGAGCCCACAAGCGCCCTCGATCCCGAAATGATCAACGAGGTGCTCGAGGTCATGGTGCGCTTGGCCCAGCAGGGCATGACGATGATCGTCATCACGCACGAGATGAACTTTGCCCGCCGCGTGGCCGACCGCGTCGTGTTTATGGCCGACGGCCAGATCGTGGAAACCGGCACGCCCGACGAGTTCTTCGACCACCCCCAGACCAAGCGCGCCCAGGACTTCCTCAACTCCATCAAGGGCCACTAACCAGCCACCCCGTGGGACAAATCCATCGGAAGTGTTGTCTCACGTCTCCCATGTGCCCTGCCACCTTCAGATTCGAAAGCAACACCTATGATCGGAACTCGTACTTCATCATCCTACACCCCGCATGTCGACGTCGCCCCCGCCGACCGCCCACTCATCCTCGTCGCGCCGCGTTGGGAAGAGGCAAAGCCGTTTTTGAGCGAGACGCTCTCCCCCAACGAGGAAATCGCAAGTGTCTTTGTCGATGCCATCCTTGCCGCCGGCGGCCTGCCGCTGCAGATGTCCATCACCGAGGACATTGAGGTCATCCGTCATTACGTGGAAATCGCTGACGGTATCGCCATTCCCGGCGGCCCCGATGTCAATCCCAAACGTTGGGGCGATGATCGACCCTACGACCCCACCCTCTGCTGCGAAATCCGCGATAGCTTTGAGTTTAAGCTGGTCGACGAGGTACTCCGCGCCAAAAAGCCGCTCTTTACCACCTGCCGCGGCACGCAGCTGCTCAACGTCGCCACCGGCGGCACCCTGTGCATGGACGTGCCGAGCCTGGGTGCGCGCGAGGGCCGCACGCAGTGGCGCCACACCCACGTGCTCAACGACCCCGTGCACCCTGTCGAGGTCATGCCGGGCTCGCTGCTGGAGCGCGCGGTTGGCGGGCACAGGCTGATCCAGACCAACTCGGCACACCACTGCTGCGTCGATCGTCTGGGTAAAAGCACGCGCTTGGTCGCCAAGGCAACCGACGGCGTTCCCGAGTGCATCGAGGTCGAAGGCCAGCCATTCTGCCTAGGCGTGCAATGGCACCCTGAGTACACGTGGAAGACGCTCGAGACCGACTTTAACCTGTGGAAGTCGTTTGTCGAGGCAGCGGCAAAGGTCAAGCAGTCTCGCTAGCTCGCGAATCACGCAGGCTTAAACCTTCCATGCCGGGGGGCGGACACCAGCCACGGTGCCCGCCCCCCCCTGTATTTGGTATGCTCGGTATGATTATCCCTCACAAACAATCAAAGAAATCTCGACCGCAATCGGTCTACGGTAAAGCAAATGGTAAAAACGCTTGCTACGTTGATTAGGCAGTCAATTAAAATCGAGATGCATTGACCATTCCCCAACGGGGTCACGCCACAAATCCACATGAGCATCGAGGCTGGAAGCGGAAGCATGGAATTGGCCCCGAGCTGTATGTAGATCGCTACAACATTGACAAGCAACAGCATGCCAATCGGACCGAAGCCGGACCCAAAATAGGAAACAGCGATCACGCAAGAGACCACGTATGCAAGGCAGACGACACTCGCCAGAAGAAGTCGATTGCAAAAAATATTCAGGTTGAAATACTGCCGAGCATCCAAAACGATTACGCAGTTAAGACAGTACAAAACGACACTCGACAGGATAAACGCGCCCAAAAGGGCAAAAGAAGACAGCACCACTCGCGCAACGATAGCGCACACACGCTTCCCACCCCGAGCCTCCGACAACCCCCACGGTTCCTCAATAAAGCCCGAACTGACAAAGCGCGGCACAATACAAGCCGCGATGAACGGAAAGAACAATGCATGAGCCAACGGGGCTACGTTGAACAGCAGACCGCGAAAAACCTCTGCATTACCAAATAGAAGGACATCCTCTGCCGATAGCCGAAGCGTCGGGTCTGGGAAAAAGCCCAAGAAACTATTCTCACGGAGGCTACAGAACCACATCGGGAAAGAATTAAGCTGCAATACCACCATGTACGCATAAATTACCAGGATTAAGGCGTACGCCCATTTGCTCACATGCTTCAATTCTGACTGGAGAAGTCTTTTAATCTGACGAGCCATTGAGCACACCCCCAGCGCGAAAGCTCAAGAGAGCGTAAATCAATACCGATAGACAGCTGGCTGCCACGCCATATTCCAGAAGCGCCAGCTGCCCCATATCGCTATACCCAAGGGCACATCCGACTCCAAGGTACGGCCCCGGAAGAAAGAAGATCCATCGCAAGGACGGTATGGGCGTCTGAAGGTAAGTTCCGTAGAGCGTCAAGCTCATGACAAATCCAATAATTACCACAGCCCCGCTAAATACAGCGCTGCCTGTGATCCGATAGATGGTCACCGTCTCCAGCGCAACCGATATCACCAATACGGCGTTGATCATCATTGCCGGCAAAAATGCAGCCAGCATGTTATGCGCATAGTTTTGCCCTCCACGTGTTATCGCCATTGCAAACAGAAGAAGGCAAAGCGCACTATATGCTGCGCCGATTATTAAAGAAGACGAAAGTACATGTGCCAGAGCCCCGTTAAAGCGGGCAAGACCTCTTGCTGAAGAAATTCGGCATCCCTCTTCATAGCCGCGCTCCTGTAAAATCGCCAGGCAAACGATGAGCGGAACGAACAGGGAGGTGCCGGCAAAAGCACTGCGCACAAGGGACTCATCGGGTGCAGAAGGATCGATTACATTCCAGCAGAAACCAATATCCTCCCCAAAAACGCTATTGCCAAAGGCGAGCAACGTTGTTCCGTTTTTTAGAAAGACACCGAAGAGAAGGCCGAACGCCAGCATAAGCGTAAGACCAAACTTCGCCGGAAACATCCTGTGCAAACGCATCATATCTGCCTTTATGGGATGGATCGCCCGCTTCATAGCGAGACCGCCTTCATCAAGCGCCTGTAATACTCTTTTAGGGACGATGCCTCATCCCTTATGATGTCCA
>CAUBWQ010000168.1 GCA_958439775.1 uncultured Collinsella sp.
GCAAGATGGTCGTCAAAGAGGGCGATGTGCTCGACCTGGGCGGTCACAGCCTGACCTTTATCGGCGCCCCCAACGTTCACTGGCCCGAGGTGATCTTCTCCTACGAGTCCACCGACAAGGTGCTCTTTAGTGCCGACGGCTTTGGCAAGTTTGGCGCCAACGACATCGAGGATCCCGAGGGCTGGGCTTGCGAGGCTCGCCGCTACTACTTTGGCATCGTCGGTAAGTTCGGCAAGTTCGTGCAGGCCGTTCTCAAGAAGGCCGCCGACCTGGACATTCAGATCATCTGCCCGCTCCACGGTCCCGTACTGACCGAGAACCTGGGCTATTACCTCGACACCTATAACACCTGGTCGAGCTACCAGCCCGAGGACGAGGGCATCACGATCGCCTATGCGAGCGTCTATGGCCACCTGAAGGCTGCCGTCGAGGAGCTCGCATCTGCGCTTGAGGCTCGCGGCCAGAAGGTTTCCGTCTTTGACCTGGCTCGCGACGACATGGCCGAGGCCGTTGAGGATGCGTTCCGCTACGACCGCCTGGTGCTCGCTTCCATCACCTATCAGGGCGAGATCTTCCCGTTCATGAGCACCTTTATCCACACACTTGCCGAGCATGCCTACCAGAACCGTACCGTGGCGCTTGTCGAGTCCGGTTCCTGGGCGCCTGCAGCGGCCAAGATTATGACCAAGGAGCTCGAGGGTATGAAGGACATCACCCTGACGCAGAACAAGGTGACAGTGCTGGGCTCGCTCAACGACGCCTCGCGCGCTCAGATCGAGGCCCTCGCCGACGAGCTCTCCAAGTAGCGACACGTTCACTTTTGACACTCAACCATCACAACCACCACAAAGGGTCACAGGCACCTTTGTGGTGGTTTTTGTTTAAGCGCCGGCGATGATGAGGGCTGGACGTGCGCTGTCGGTGGCCTCGGCGATTGAGGTGGCGACGGCATGATCGGGGTCACGGTCCATCACGATGGTGTCGACATCAGTCAGTTCGGCAAAGCGGTACATGCCGCGTCCGTTAACCTTGCTAGCGTCCATGAGGGCGACGCTTTGATGGGCTCCGGCGATCATAGCTGTTTTGGTCTCGGCCATCTGGGGAAAGTCGGTCGTAAAGCCGCAGCCGGGAACAAAAGCGCCAGGGCACATGACGGCAAGATCGGCGTGGACCATTTGGAGAGCCTGCATGGTAAGTGGGCCGTACAGATAGCGATGACCTTTGCGCAGCGCCCCGCCCAGCATGACGACATCGACCGAGGGCATGCTCTCGTCAATATAATCGGCGATGGTAATGTCGGCCGTGATAACGGTGATGCCGTCGCGCTGATCAAGGAGCCGGACGAACTCGAGCGCCGTGGTGCCCGAGTCGACGAGCAGCGTGTCGCCGTCATTGACGAGCTCGATGGCGCTTTGCGCGATGGCCTGCTTGGCGGCGACGTTGACATTGATGCGGCGATCCTGCGTGGAAACGGTCAGGCGTTTGTGGAGCGAGACGGCACCGCCGTGCGTGCGGCGCAGCTTGCCTGCTTCGGCGAGCGCGTCCAGGTCGGCGCGGGCGGTGACGGAGGACACGCCAAAGGTCTGGGCGATTTCTGCTACCTGCACCGAGGCGTTATGCTCGAGCATCTCCATGATGGCGGCACGACGCTCATCGGCGAAGGCTCGGGTTGTTGCGTGGGCCATAGCTGCTCCATTCTTGGCTAAATTTGCAGGAATTGTGTTGACTCTATTTTCGTTCATTTTCTTTTTGAGTAAGAAAACACCTTTCGATTACTTATCTTTTCTATAAAAGAAAGACGCTCAACGCCCAAAATTCAATATCGAACACGCCCACTCGGCTCCAATTCCTTCCGTTTACTTTTCAAAAACGACGGTATTGACCTGCATGGGCTCAATATCTCGCACGTGCAAAGACGCTGAATTTCATACAATGAGCGCAGTAAAACGCAAGGTAAAACGCCTTGTGAACAACTACGCCCGATGTCCAGATGCGGGCGAGGGAGAGGAGCAAACGCTCATGGCACTTGTTACCACCGAAAAGATGCTCAAGGACGCTCAGGCCGGCCACTACGCCGTCGGCGCGTTCAACGTTGAGAACCTCGAGTTTGTTATGGCCGTTCTGGCTGCTGCCGAGGAGACCAAGTCCCCCGTCATCATGCAGACCACCCCGGGCACCATCAAGACCGCTGGTCTGGACTACTTCTACGGCATGGTCAAGGCTGCCGCCGAGCGCGCTTCCGTGCCCGTCGCTCTGCACCTCGATCACGGCGATGGCTACGACCGCTGCATGCAGGCTTTCCGCACTGGCTACACCTCTGTCATGATTGACGGTTCGCACGAGTCTTTCGAGGACAACATCGCTCTGACCAAGTCCGTCGCCGACGCTGGCCGCGCCATGGGCGTGCCCGTCGAGGCTGAGCTCGGTAAGGTTGGCGGCAAGGAGGACGACGGTCCCGCGGTTGAGGGCGAGAGCCCCTACACCGATCCGGCCGAGGCCAAGGAGTTCGTCGAGCGTACCGGCTGCACCTCCCTCGCAATTGGCGTTGGCACCAGCCACGGTGTGTACACGAGCGATCCGCACATCGAGCAGTCCGTGGTCAAGGCCATCCGCGACGCCGTCGACGTGCCGCTGGTCCTGCACGGCACCTCCGGTGTGCCCGATGAGCAGGTTGCCGAGGCTGTGAAGAACGGCATCTGCAAGGTTAACTACGCCACCGAGCTGCGTCAGGCCTACACCAAGGGCTTCATGGCCTACATGGCCGAGAACCCCGCCTGCTTCGATCCCAAGAAGCCGGCCAAGGAGGGCATGCGTGAGATCACCGAGCTGGTCAAGATCCGCATGACCAACCTCAACTCTGTGGGCAAAGCAGAGTAACAGCAAGGGTACTCTGATCCCACCGGACGGCTTGGGCGGGTCCCCGTACTTAGTTTCCAAAACGTCCTCGCGCATGAAGGCCCCCGTTGCCTCGCTTCTACGAAGCGTTGGCAACGGGGGCCTTCGCGCTGCGGAATGATTTTGGAAACTAAGTACGGGGACCCGCCCAAGCCGTCCTGCTCGATCGCCCTTGTGGCGTTGGGGCGGAAATGGGTGGGGCGTCAGGGCTTCTTTGTTGATGAGGGGTTAGTATGCCCGGGCTTGGTTGGGGAATGACTTGTTTAGGGATGCTTGGAGCTTTTCGAAGGATGCTCGCAAGTTGTGGCTCTGGTTGGTTGAGCGTTTGGGTTTTGTGGTGGGGGAGTCGAGGAGGCCGTTTCTCTGTGTCGGGGGGAAGGAGGAAAGGTTTGCATGATTTAGGGATGGCTGCTGTACTGCGTCGTTGGAAGAATGCATGCTTATGCGGCCTCCTCGATGTCCACCAAAAGGTTGCGCACGGGGTGTGCTGCTAGGTCCCGTGCGTTGGCAGTATTATGCCGCGGCTGCTGCAAAGAAGCGCTAAAGAAAGGCTTAACCTGGTTTGGTTTTACGATGAAACTGCAGGTCAGAAGTATCGAGTAACACTCTTGAAAGGTTTTGAGCTTAAGGGCTTTCTAAGGTTTGTGGCGCGGATGTGGCTCGCCTGTGTGGGGCGTGTGGACGGCTCGTTCTTAGCGCTGCGGCTCTGCGGCCCGCACCCGCTCGATGACCTTTTCCATGGTGGCATCGATGCGGTCTTTCTTGAGCTCACATTCCCAGACGGTGATGGGCGTCCAGCCCATTTGGGTAAGTGC
>CAUBWQ010000169.1 GCA_958439775.1 uncultured Collinsella sp.
GTCGCCAGGCAGTCAGCCGCCGTCGCCGGTACGCTGTTCTCGACCACGCAGGGATCCCAGGGCAGGCGGCAGCCGCCCAGGCCGCTACGGGCTCAAAGTCATAGCGGCCCGTCTCGCCCACGCCATGACACACCAGACGTGAACCCGTACCGTCGCACCAACCGGCTTCGTCCTCGTTATCAACGACCTCAAAATCCTTGGCGTGCAGCACGCGAATCTTGCTGCCGCATAAATAGAGCATGCGCGCGGTGATTTCCTGCGCTTCGTCAACGACGCTGGGGTGCAGCAGCGACACTGGGTCATAGATCACGCCGAGCGACGGGCTCGAGACGCGCTCCAGCACCTCACGGCAGCGATCTGACGTATTAACCGTCTCGTTCCAACCGGGCTCGATCAGTATTTGCCCACCCACGGCCTCGGCCCGATCGCAGACGCGTGCAAGCCCGTCTGCAAACGCATCGAGTGCCTCATCAGTCGTGCGGTCGTCAGCAACGCGGTTCTGCGCATTGGGGCGACCGGTCTCGGTACCCACCGGGCATCCGCCGAGCATCTGGGCAAAGTTCAAGCACGCCTCGTACTCGGCAAAGTTATCCATGAGCTGTTGGCGATCGGGCGTCGCCAGATTCTTATAGCAGCCGAGCACGGCGACCGAAACGCCCGCCTCGTCGAGCACCGCACGCAAATGGTCGGCAAGCTCGCGGGTCAGGCCGCCTCGATCGATCCCCATCGATGCGTAGAGCACCTTGCTCGGCAGCTGAATGCACGAAAAGCCCAGCTCTCCCGCCATGCGAATGCGTTCCTCGACGGTTCCCTGCGGAAGGTCGTGCAAACGTACGCCCGGAGTAATAGCCCCCACGTTATTCACATCCCTTATGAGCGTTGATGCCCGGGGTGTATCCGCCAAACGGGTCCTCGATGGAGCACACGCCCGAGGGGGCGAGCGGATCGCGCTTACCGGCCAGCTTGTCGTGATGCATGGTCTCGATATAGGCAAGCACCAGCGGCGCCACGCCCTTCGCATCGTTTTTGACGATAGGCTCGCTCATGTAGTAATCAAACGTGCCCTCGCGGTGCGCGGTGTTTCCCAAGCCCGCAACCAGGCAGATGTTGTCGAGCGCCAGCTGCCCATCATGCTCGGACAGGCAGGTCTCGCAGATGCCGTCGAAGGCGCGACGGCCGTACTGGTAGTAACGCTCGCCCAGCACGCCTAGACGCACGCCCTTCATGATGGCATTGGCAAAGATGGCGCTGCCCGACTCCTCCAGGTAGTTGGGGGCGATATTGGGCAGGTTGATGACCTGATGCCACATGCCGGTCTTCTCATCCTGATACGGCAGCATGGCATCGATCAGGTCGTGGAACATCTTGCGAATCTCGTCCTTCTCGGCTGACATCGAAGGCGGCATGAGCTCCCAGGTATCGATGAGTGCCATGGCAAACCAGCCCTCGGCGCGCAGCCAGAAGTTAGCCGAAAGGCCGGTGACCGGGTCGCACCAGAACTGTTTGCGGCTCGCGTCGTAAGCGTGATAGTACAGACCGTTGAGGGGGTTGCGCATCAGGTCATGCACGACCTGGAACATATGGAAGCTGTCCGAGCAGGCACGACGGTTGTGGAAGCTCAGCTCGTACTGCATGTAGAACGGCTGTGCCATGTACATGCCATCGAGCCAGATCTGGTTGGGATAGACGGCCTTGTGCCAAAACACGCCTTCTTTGGTGCGCGGCTGGGTCTCGAGCTGGCGGTAGATGGTGTCCATGGCGGCACGGTACTTGGGCTTGCCCACCAGGTCATAGAGCTTGTAGAGGGTCTTGCCCGCATTGACGTTATCGAGGTTGTACTCCTCGGGGTTGTAATGCTTGATGGTACCGTCGTCCTGGACAAAGAAATCGATGTAGTCATCGGCAAAGGTCAGGTAGCGCTGCTCACCCGTGATCTCGTACAGCTCGATGAGCGCCTTGATCATGCAGCCGTCGATATAGTTCCAGGTGTTCTCCTTGCCGGCGCGAATCTTTTCGATATTCCAAGCCGGCGCCTGCGGCGTAGAGGTTTCGATCAACTGCTCGATATAACGGTCCAGGATTTGATTGCAACCCATTGCTGTCCCCTCTGACATAAACGATAGGTGAACGTTACCCCTAGTGTAACGCGAACGGGGAATATAGGGTGAACGTTAACCCTATATTCCCCGCAAACGGCAGACTTTTAGCGGCAAACGGCGGTGAGACCCGCGGCGATGCGATGCGCCAGGCGCTCATAGCCGGCAGGACTGTAATGCAGACCGTCCGGCATATAGAGCTCGCGGTGCTCTGGCAAAAACGGGCTGATGCCACTTTGCGCATACAGGTCAATCACCGGAACGGAGTAGCGGTCACAGACCTCGAGCATCGCCTTTACGTAGGCGACCTGCGTCAACCCCAGGTGATTGAGCTCATCGCTTGCCGGGATATCCTTCTCGTGCTTACCGCTCGTCTTGCACGGCGTCATAAACACAAGCTTTGCCTGGGGCGAACGCGCCGTGATGGTGCGGATCAGGTAATCGAGTGCACCATAGAACTCGTGCACATCGGTACTGCCCAACTCGCCAAGCGGCACGTTGCGGCTAAAGTCGTTGACGCCGCCAAAAACGATGTAGATATCGGCCGCATCGTCGATACCGTCAAGGCGCTCGACAAACGAATCGGTACGGTCGGCCTTGATGGCGATACGCGAACCCTTGATGCCAAAGTTCTCGACGACCGCGCCTCCCAGCAACGCGCCCAAATGCGAGGTCCACGAGATGTCGTTGCCTCCCCCACCGCAGCCGTTGTCGCCCCAGGTCGTTGAGTCGCCAAAGCAGCAAATGGTCGATTCATTCAAGCTCTTCGTTTCCATAATCTTCTCCTCATCCGCCCATCGGCGGTCATACAGGAACGTACCGTTTATTCGCAGCATGCCGAGGGGCTATGCACGGGCGCATTCCGCAACGTGCGAATCGAGCCATTCGATATCCTCGGCAAGATGTGTCACGCCCAGATGGTGTTCACCCGGACATACCTCGTGCCGCAGGCCATCTCTGCGACCCAGCAACTTGTAGGCATCGCGCACGATCTCGAGCTGCTCGAACCGTTCAGATGATCCTCTTCGCAGCTTTGCACCAGCAGCGGATGCGGCGCGATGAGCGAGGCAATATCGCCCATGTCGAGTAAGCGCCAAAGTCCGGGTGTGTAGTTGCAACTGCAATTGCCATTGAGATGCAGCAGCGAATCGTCGACACCGTACAGATAGCCCGAGACAAACGCCTTGCGCACACGCGGGTCGAGTGCGGCCAGGTACAACGTCATGTAGCCGCCACCCGAAAAACCAAAGCAACCCAGGTCATCCATGGCAATGTCGCCGCGCGCCTCCAAGTAATCGATCAAGCGCATGTTGTCCCAGACGTTGAGGCCCGCGACCGTAAGACCCAGTGGCTCGGCCATACGTGCTTGATTCAGACACGTACCGCGCAGGTAGCTGTTCTCGTCATCGCCCTGACCCTTCCAGTCACGACGGTATCCCCAACCGCGCGCATCAGGGCAGACGGTCACGTAACCCATGCGTGCCAAACGCAGACCGTAGTCGTAATTGAACTTACGCACGGCATCATCGACAGCCGGCACGCCCGCAACACCGGCTACGCTTGCAGCACCCGCTCCCTGATGGCCATGCGGGCAGATATAACAGCGTT
>CAUBWQ010000170.1 GCA_958439775.1 uncultured Collinsella sp.
TGTTCTTGCGCTACGTGATATTTGCCAACTCCGAAAGCGCTATTGTGAACACGGCGGACGCCGGCGGACTCGACGAGGGTATGCAAAACGTAGTCGACAAGATCAAGCTCGTAAAGTTGCCCGAGCCGGTCGAGGTGTTTTTGGGCTTTAACACGGCACCGCTCCCCGATGCTATCGAGACGCTGCTTTACCGCGTTGACCATGCCGAGAATCCGAGCGGTATCGAGCGCTATGCCGCCGCCCTTATGAGCGAAATTGACTTGCCCCGCCTGCGCACCATCGCTGCCAAGTCCGAGATGAGCCTGGCTCGCATTGATCGCTCAAAGATTTTCTATCTCAATTTTGATCGTAGCCTGCTGGACCAGGACGAGATTGACATGCTGCTTGCCGTCGAGTGCCGTCTCAACCGCCTCTCCGGCATCCTTGAGCGCATCGGGGCCGGATTGGTCCCTACGGCATCCTCGCCGAGCCTTGAGGGCTGCGCGCTCTTTGATGCGTGGCATATCGCCAAGACGACCAACGATGTTCCCCGACTGCTCGATACGGCTTCGAGCGATAACCCGTGGGGCAAGCCGGGTACGGTGGCTTGCCAGCCGGGCGGCGAGTGGGACGTGCGCACCCGTTTTGCGCGAATCGTTGAGGCGCTCAACGTGGTCACGCGGCTCGACTATACCTATCGGGCAAACGTTGCCGAGGGGATTATGCTCGTTCGGTTTGGGCAGTCTGTCGTTGATGCCATGCCGCAACGTGAATACGACGCTCAGGATGACGCCTGGCGCGAGCTGGACGAGGACACGCGCGCGATCTGGGTCGCGGAGCACGATGCGCGCGTGGCACTCACGCTTGCGGCAGCGTGTTTTGCCGCGGGCACCTGCATCACGCGCTGCTATGTGCAGATTGCTGCTACCGACAGTGAGCAGGGCGAGCGCGTTGTCGCAACGTATTTCTTTGGGCGTGCGGCCTATCTGGCCGATTGCGTGCCTGTCGCCAAGGATCTTGAGAGCATGGACATGGACGATATGCCGTGCAAGCGTGTGCTTGAGGCGTATGAGTCAACCGCTCCGGAGACGATTGAGCCTGCGGAGGTTCATGCTCGTCCGCGTGATGACCATCGCACGCTGCCGCCGGCGCTGCGCGATCTGCTGCTTGCCGATACGGCTGACGAGTTGGAGGTCATGGAAGAGGACGACGACCCATACGTGGCCCGTGTTGTTGAATTGCGCGAGCAGGCAAAAGTCGACCGTACAGGTGCTTTTGAAGGCTTTTCTCGTCTTGTCGAGGAGTTGGAGGCTAAGTGCGCCGTCGCCGAGCTTTTGGCGACAGGTCCGGTTCAAACGCAGTTTTGCGATAACCAGCTGGTGCGCATGGTGCTACCGGTGTTGGAAGAAGACCGCTCTGTGCGAATCCTTCGTGCGCCCGATGCGCTGTACTTTGCCCAGCACGAGATCTGCAGCTTTTACGCCGAGCAAGAGGACTTTGAACGAGCGCTGCCCGAGGTGCGCCATCTTTACGATCTGGCGCGCTCGTCCATGCAATCGCACTTTGCGCTCATTAACGTGCTTGCGCGTCTGGAGCGCTTTGACGAGATTATCGAGGTGGCGCGCCACGGCCTACGTATTGCCAGCGATCGTTCTGCAATTGGCTACCTGTTCTACCGCTTGGCGTTTGCCTATTGGAATTGCGATCAGCTCGACCTGGCGCTGGCTTGTTACCGTCTAGTGCCGCGCGGCGAGGAGTCGGGCAGCAGCGCGCTGGAAGAAATGCAGGGCCTTATGAACGAGATGGGCGTCAGCGAGCCTCCGACGTTCGAAGAAGCGGTCGAGACCATCCACAAGGCTGGACTTGAGTTGCCGCCAGTGTCCGCCGTGACGAATCAGCTGGCAGATGCCGCTGTGCAACTGGTCGACAACGGCTTCTTTTTCCTGGCACGCGGTTGCATCTTCCAAATGTGGCGCACCATGGGCAACGACGAGCTCGGCTCCCTCAACCGCTCGCTGGGGTAGGCGAAGCTTCCAAGGAGGAAAGGATGCTAGGCAATTAGAAAATTTTCTCTTGCCCATCCTTGGCTGTTTGGTTACTATAGAACGGCTGTTACGGAGAGCTGACCGAGAGGCCGAAGGTGCTCGCCTGCTAAGCGAGTATGCCCCAAAAGGGCATCTGGGGTTCGAATCCCCAGCTCTCCGCCAGTTTAACTTTAAAGAAGGGTCCCATCGGGGGCCCTTTTTTTGTGCGGAGAAAGGCGACTGGGGATTCGAACCCTCAAAAAATGAGGCGCCCCGTTGGACGCCTCCTTTCAGCGAGTGTATTGTTCTTCGATCTTACATCTCGGGCGCCTTGGCTACGGTCTCGCTCTCGGCTGTGAGCGGGCGGTTGTCGATGCGGCGGCCCAAGCGATCGAGCTTCACGAGCAGCCATTCAATGGGATTCGGCCCTGCGCCTTCCTCGTCGGCAACTAGGTCCATGACGGCGATCTTGGTGTCGTCCTGCTTGAGCGTAACGCTGCCCACCTTGTCGCCCACATGCACCGTGCCCGAAAGATCGTCGTAGCTAACCTTTTCGGTCACCTCGCCGGCAAGGGAAAACACGGTCGCTTGCGCCGTAGGATCGGCGAGTGTGGCGTCGATCGTCTTATCCGTCCAGTCGGTTTGGCCAATGCGCGCCATAAGCGGGTTGCCGTTGGCGGTCTTTTCCTGCGTGTTGGCGATTGCGACCGTCACCTTGTGACCGTAGTACCAATTGGCAAGGGCGGCGGTATCGGTAAAGCGCTGATCGGTGGTGGTGGAGTTCAAAATAACGGTGTAGATCTCGTCGCCGTCGCGGTTGTAGGCGCTCGTAAAGCAATAGCCTGCATCGTCGGTGGTGCCGGTCTTGCCACCGATGTTGCCATCTTGGCCCAGCAAATAGTTATGCGTGTCCATGGAATGCGAATGGTCGGTGCCGTCGGCGCCCGTGACCTCGATCCAGGAATCCTCGCTCGCTACGACCTCGCGGATCGTGTCGTTTTTCATGGCCTCCTGCGTCATCAGCGCTACGTCGTGTGCGGTTGAGTGCATATCGCCAGCCCACTCATCAAAGTCCAGACCATGCGGGTTTTCAAAAAGCGTACCGGTGCAGCCGAGCTTCTTAGCGCGCTCGTTCATGGCCTTCACAAATGTGGCCTCGGCGTCTTTGGTCTTAGGGTCGATCTTCTTGCCCACATATTCGGCGAGCACGATGGCGGCGTCGTTGCCCGAGGGAATCATCAGGCCGCGCAGCGCCTGCTCCACGGTAAGCTTGTCGCCTTCGAGCAAGCCGGCGGTCGAATTGCCCACGGTGGCTGCGGCGTTGCTCACCGTGACCTTCTCGTCCATCTTGCAATTCTCGACGGTTAGGATTGCGGTCATGACCTTGGTGATTGAGGCAATCTTGACCTGCTCATCGGCGTCGCGGGCATAGTAGACGGTGCCGTCTTTGCCCATGACGAGGGCATTGGTCGCATCGATATCGGGCAGGTTTTCGGCCGTGATACCGCGCACATCGGCGGTTTTGCCGCAAACATTGTCGGTCGTGAGCACTTGGGCGCCGGCGACGGTGGGCACGCCAGCGGCAAGGGCGATAGCGCAGACAAAGCCGGCGGCAAGCTGGGCTGAGCGCTTTGCAAAAGGGGTGAGGGACTTCACGGATTTCGCTTTCGACGGGATGGTCTC
>CAUBWQ010000171.1 GCA_958439775.1 uncultured Collinsella sp.
TAGAGAAATTTTTATTTCTTTGGCGCGTCGATTTGAACCGTGTTGGGAATAAGCTCAGTCGCGCAGGCCCACCAGCCATTTTGCTGGGCAGCTCCCGCAAGATGGGCTGCTGCAGCGACGGTATCGCAAATGGCAAACGAGCAAGCACCCGAACCACACACGTCCACGGCAACGGTTCCCTCCTGTGCGCGCAGCCAGTCGAGAACTGCCTGGATCCGCGGCTCCATCTGCGCGGATATGACGCCCAGATTGTTATGAACGAGCGCATATGCCGCCTCGGCATCGCCGGCGCGTAAGACAGAAGCAATCGCATCGGGTTTTTCCGCGGGCACCGGGCTCTCATCAAATCGTCGATACGCTTCAACCGTTGAAACGCTCGTCTCGTGCGGTTTGACCAATACGACAGGTGTCGCCGGAAGCACAGGATACTCAGTGGCCAGCACATCTCCCCCGCCGACGTAGAGTGCGGGACTCGTGTGCAAAAAGAACGGCACGTCGGCGCCGATACCGCGAGCGATGTCATCGAGCGCGGGGTCGGCACGGTCGATACCCCACAGCTCGGCCAAGGCAACGATGACCGCAGCGGCATCCGTCGAGGGGCCTCCCAGGCCGGCGCACAGCGGGATACGCTTTTCGATCGTCACGCACACGTTGGCATCGCGACCGTAACGCTCGGCCATAGCGATTGCCGCCCGATAGGCCGTATTTTTTTGCATGGGAAAATCGGATGCCGGAACCGTCTGGACGGTCAACGCCTGCGCCGGCGTGACCGTCACGGCATCGGCTAGACCGACGGCTGCCATCAGGGAATCGACCCTGTGATAGCCGCGGGCGTCGCGCTCGGTATGAACCCCCAGATAGAGGTTAATCTTTGCCGGCGCGGTAAGGATGAGGGACCGATCGGTCACCGTTAGTGCTCCTCGAGCTGGTTGCCGAGCGGGGTAAAGATATGTTCGCCGCTCTCGGGGTCGAACAGTTCGACCTGGCCGGTAAGGACATCGATGTACTGGTAGGACTGACGCGATTTGCGGCCGCGACGCTCGTCAACCTCAACGATAAAGACAGCGGGGTGGACGCTCTTGATGGTGCCCATGCGCTCGATGACGCGGGTACGGCCCATGTTGGCCTTAACCTTGACGCGATCGCCCACCATATCGGTCAGCTTCTCGTGGATGTCGTCGACGTGATTGACTTCCATCTCTTCCATGAATAGGGCCTCCAGAGGGTGCAATTCAAAAAGGGGATAATACCCCTAAGATAGACAAAACTCTAATACTATAGCACCCTGTTGCAGCCATACGCAAGCAGCTAAAAAAGCCCGGTCCCAAATTGACTACTTACAGACTATCGGTGTCGAGTATTATTGTGAACGGACCGTCGTTGACCAGGTCGACCTTCATATCGGCGCCAAAGATACCGTGCGCCACATGCTCAACGTCCTGAGCGACGAGTGTCAGAAAGTACTCGTAAAGTTCGTTAGCGACATCGGGCGCGCCGGCGTCCGTAAACGACGGACGGCGGCCGTGGCGGCAGTCGGCAAACAGCGTGAACTGCGACACCACGAGCACCTCGCCGTCGACATCCGCCAGCGCCAAGTTGGTCTTGCCGTTCTCATCCTCGTTGATACGCAGCCCGCGGAGCTTGCCCCACAGCTTGTCGGCTTCGGCGCGTGTGTCGCCGTGGCCCACGCCCAGCAGCACCAGGTAGCCGCGTCCAATACGGCCCACGCACTCGCCGTCGACTGTCACGCCGGCGTTGAGCACGCGCTGTACCACCGCACGCACGGCCTACTCCTCGCCCGTCAGCTTAGCGGACAGATGCTCGAGCGCATGGAAACGATGGCTGATGGCGTTCTTCTCGTCCGTCGTGAGCTCGGCCATGGTCTTGCCCGGCGTATCGACCGGCAGGAACAGCGGGTCGTAGCCAAAGCCGTGATCGCCGCGGCCCTCGTGCGCGATAACGCCCTCGCAGGCGCCCTCGCCATAGGTGACCAGGCCGTCCGTATCGATAAGCGCGACGACGCTCATAAAGCGCGCGGTACGATCCTCGTCTGCCACGCCTTCCAGGTTAACGAGAAGCTTGGCGTTGTTGGCGGCATCGTCGCCATGCACGCCCGCATAGCGCGCGCTATACACGCCCGGCTCGCCGTCCAGCGCGTCGACGACCAAGCCAGAATCGTCGGCGATGGCCATAAGGCCCGTCTCCTCAACGGCAGCCTGCGCCTTGATGATGGCGTTCTCCAAAAACGTCGTGCCGTTTTCCTCGGGGTCCTCAAAATCGCCCAGCTGACCGAGCGCCACAAAGCGCACCTCGGGCATGACCTTGCCCAAAATGGCCTCGATCTCGGTGAGCTTATGGGCGTTGCCGGTTGCCACGACGATGGTCACCGCCGGGTCGAGAGTGTCGATGTCAATCTTCTCAAGTGCCATAGCTGGCCTCCTTTGTCTCTATAGCAATGCCGAGTTGAGGACGACGAGGACTTCGGCCTCTCTCCCGTCTCAATCAACGGCAGTCTTATACTTCGACGTTTTCCCAGATAAAACCTGCCAAAATAAACCTGTCCCTTTTTGGCAGGTTAGGCGAGGGCTTGGCGCTGAAGCTCGATGAGCTCGGCGATGCCCTTGTCGCCCAAATCGAGCAGGGCATTGAGGCGCTTGCGGTCGAAAGGTGCCTGCTCGCCAGTGCCCTGGAGCTCGATCATCTCACCGGTATCGGTGGCAACGAGGTTCATGTCGACCTCGGCGTGGCTGTCCTCGGAATAATCGAGGTCGAGCAGGGTGTTGCCGTCGACAACGCCCATTGAGATGGCAGCGACCTGGCCCGTGAGCGGAATGCGCTCGAGTTTGCCCGCCTCGACCCACATGGCAAGGGCGTCGTGCAGCGCCACCCAGGCGCCGGTAATGCTCGCCGTACGCGTGCCGCCATCGGCCTGGATCACATCGCAGTCGACGGTGACGGTGTACTCGCCGAGCGCCTTCATGTTGACGACGGTACGCAGGCTGCGGCCGATGAGGCGCTCGATCTCCATGGAGCGGCCCTTACGATTGGCGTACTCGCGCTTGCAGCGCTTACCGGTCGATGCCGGCAGCATGGCATACTCTGCGGTTACCCAACCGGCCTTGGCGCCCTTGCGCCAGCCCGGCACGCCCTCCTCAATGGTGGCGGCACACAGCACGCGCGTGTCACCGAACTCAGCCAGGCACGAGCCGTGGGCATGCTTCATAACACCACGGGTGAGCTTGACGGGGCGCAGCTCGTTGGCGGCACGGCCGTTGGCGCGGTTGACCTGCATGTACTCCATAGAAATATCCTTTCGGCAAAAGAAGTGGGCAAGTCTTTGGACGATAACCCTGTATCTATTTCAGTTCGTCGATATCGATATGTTCGATGCTCTTGAGCGGCTGGCCAAAGATAAAGCTACCCGCCACCGCAAACTCGGCAATGTTGTCAGACGTGGTGGCAAAGCGATGCTGCGGCTCGGCGGTATCGCCCGCCAGCTGCTCGCGGCGCGTGAGAATATCGGTCAGCTCGCGGGTGGTCTCCTCGGCGGAGCTCACCACGCGCACCCCGGGTCCCAGCGCATGGCGGATGGGACCCACCAGCAGCGGGAAGTGCGTACAGCCGAGCACCACGGTATCGATGCCACGATCGTGCAGCGGCTCGACTGTGGCGCCGACC
>CAUBWQ010000172.1 GCA_958439775.1 uncultured Collinsella sp.
CCCTCCTGGTCGGAGCCGCCGCGGCCGTAGATGATCTCGTCGGTCTCGTAGCCCTCATAAGGATCGGCATCCCAGTTCTCGATGTTGCCGATGCCGACGGTGTCGATATGGGAGTCGATGGCGATGATCTTGTCGCCCTCGCCCATAAAGCCCATGACGTTGCCCAGGCCGTCGACCTTGACCTCGTCATAGCCATGGCTCTTTTTCTCGGCCTTAATGCAGGCAACAACGCCCTCCTCCTCGCAGGACTCAGAGGGGTGGGAGATCATAGCGCGCAGGAAGCGAGTCATATCAGCACGATGGGACTCAGCAGCAGCCTTAATAGCGTCGAAATCGAGTTCTTTAGCCATTGTTCTTAACCTTTCAAACGAAGGAATCTACCTGTGAGGTGGCGGAGCGATACCTATTTATTCCGCCCAGTATTAGCAAGTGGGGTATTCGCCTTCCCAGACGATGCGGCGGTACTGGTCGGGGTCCGTGTCACCTTCCGTGGAGAAGCAGAGAACGGAGCTCGTCTTGTCCAGGCCGATGAGCTCCTTGAGCTCGGCGTACTCGGGATCGAGCATGAGAGTCTCGACCAGGCCGGTGGTCACAGCGCCGGACTCGCCGGAGATGACGCGCGGGTCGCCCTTCTCGGGAGCGCCCAGGGTGCGCATGCCGCGAGCGGTGACCCAGTCGGGGCAGGACACGAAGGCGGTAGCGTGGTTGCGCAGGATATCCCAGCCCAGGATGTTGGGCTCGCCACAGCACAGGCCGGCCATGATGGAGGGCATGTCGCCGTCCACGATGCGCGGGTCGCCGTCGCCGGCGGCAGCGCCCTTGTACAGGCAGGCGGCCGGAGCGCACTCGACCACGACAAAGGTGGGCGGGTTATCGGGATACAGGTTAGTGAAGTAGCCCACCACGGCGCCGGCGAGCGAGCCTACGCCAGCCTGGACAAAGACATGCGTCGGGCGGTTGATGGCCATCTCGCGCAGCTGCTCGGCAGCCTCGGAAGCCATGGTGCCGTAGCCCTCCATGATCCAAGACGGGATCTTCTCGTAGCCCTCCCAGGCGGTGTCCTGAACGATGACGCCGCGCTCGCAGGCATCGGCCTCGGCGGCGGCCATGCGCACGCACTCGTCGTAGTTGACCTCTTCGATGGTCACCGTGGCGCCCTCGGCGGCGATGTTATCAAAGCGGGGCTTGGTGGAACCCTTGGGCATGTGCACGACGGCCTTCTGGCCCAGCTTGTTGGCAGCCCATGCCACGCCGCGGCCATGGTTGCCATCGGTGGCGGTAAAGAAGGTGGCCTGGCCAAAGTCCTTGGCAAGCTGATCGGAGGTCAGGTAATCGAAGGTGCAGTCGGCAACGTCCTTGCCGGTCTCGTCGGCAATGTAGTTGGCCATGGCAAACGAGCCGCCCAGAACCTTAAAGGCGTTGAGGCCAAAGCGATAGCTCTCGTCCTTAACGCACAGGTTGGACAGACCCAAGCGCGCAGCCTGACCGTCCAGGCGGGCAAGCGGGGTGACGGTATATTGAGGGAACGACTGGTGGAAGGCGCGGGCCTTCTTCACGTGGTCGAGGCTCATGATTCCCAAGTGCTTGTCATCGCTCTTGGGCATCGTGTTGCCCGCCCACTGGATCTTATCGGCCATACGGTGAACTCCTTAAGTCCTCTCTTGCCGGCCCCCGCATACGCGTTTCAGCCCATTCCCATTCATGCGACTGAACTTTTATGTGGATGCCAAACAAAAAGTTTGTTAGCACTGTTCTATCACACTTTTTGATTGGCAAACCTAACAAATTGTTTGTTGCCGTAATCGGTACTTTTTCGCCGCCGAACGGTCATGAATTGCCTTGTTGATGGATTTGTTTGCGAACAGATGTGGTTTATGGCAAAGTGTGCCCAAACTAATTTTTAGGAAGGCACCCATGACCCCCGCACAGATTGAGTTTTACAAGCGCCTCGCACACGGCCTGGCGCTCCAATTTGGCCCCAACTGCGAAGTCGTCGTCCACGATCTGGAGACCGAGGACGTGGACCACTCCATCGTAGTGATCGAAAACGGTCACGTCAGCGGGCGCAAACTGGGTGACGGCCCCAGCCATATTGTGTTTGAGTCCATGCACGAGGGCAGCACCGACGTACACGACCGCGAGCCGTACCTCACTAAAACCACCGATGGCAAGCTGCTCAAGTCCTCGACCATCTTTATCCGCAACGACGAAGGCAAGCCCGTCGGCATTTTGGGCATCAACTTTGACATTACGCTTATGAAGGCTTTTGAGCGCTCGCTCGACGCTTTCACCGGCACCGGCGGCACGGGCTATACCGAGCCCGAGCCCATTACCAAGAACATCGGCGACCTGCTCGAGGACCTGCTGCACGAGTGCGAGCAGTTTGTGGGCAAGCCCGCGGCACTCATGACCAAAGACGAGCGCATTCGTGCCATTGGCTACCTCGACCGTCGCGGTGCCTTCCTCATTTCCAAGTCGAGCGAGCGCGCCTGCGAGTTCTTTGGCATCTCCAAGTACAGCTTCTATAGCTACCTCAATGAGGCCAAGGCGGCGGCCGGCGACAAGTAGGCACTCGCCTGGATTGCCCTCCCCTTTTGGGCGCGAGTTCTGGAAAGCACGAATCCAAGACCGAGCAGCTTGGGAAGTTCCATATAATCGATGTCATTAGTATTTCGAAAGGATGGAACAGAATGGCGTTGAGCAAGGCATCATGCACCGGTCGCGGATTGATTCCGGCAATTGGTGGACATGTGCACCGCATGTTCGATGAGGGTGAAGACGACCTGTTTTCGCTGAGCCTTGACGACGTGATGGATGATCGCCCGTGGACCGCCGACGAACTCATGGGCGGCGGCGCTCGCCCGTCAAGCCCCAATCCCGCACTTGCGCCTAAGACCGCATCTGCGCCGACTCCTGCGCAGTCGCCTGTTTCGACGCCCGCGCCTACGCCCGCACCCACTTCGGCGCCCACACCCGCTCCCCGCCCCGCAAGCGACCCGTCCGAGACGGCGGCATTTCTCGCTGCAGCGACGCAGGGCAAATCGGCCGACAGCACCGTTGTGTACAGCGCCCAGCAGTTGCCTGTTCCTGCGGCACGCAAGCCTCCGGTCGCAAGGCTCGATGAGCCCGTTGCCCATCAGGTTGCCTACGATTCCTGGGCTGCAGCCGATCTGGATGAGACCTCTACCGGCATGCCGGCGCTCGACGTTCCAGTTAACCCGCTTTTTGCCGCCAACACGAGCGCCGCGGACAATGAGGGCGGTGCAGCATATTCCGATTATTCCGATGGCCATGCTGGCACCGGTCGCATCGAGACCGAGGGTTATGGCACCACATCGAGCGATTATCTCAACGATCCGTACGCTGCCACGCCTGCACCGGAATATGACACGGAGGCCGCGTCCGCGCCGGCGTATACCAAAAGCACGGGCGAAGAGCGCTTCGCCGATTATTACGCCGAGGAAAAGGCGCTGCGTTTCTCGGAATTTCCGCAGGCAGTCAAGGTTGCCTTTATCGCCATTATCATTGCCCTGCTCGGTGTCATTGCGTTTGAGGGATTCCAGCTGTTCCGCGGCCCCACCCAAGCGGAGTCGGAGACCCAGCAAAAAGAGGACGATAACCAGTACCTGGACATCAACACCCTCAAGGGCGACCCCAACGACGGAGACGATGAGTA
>CAUBWQ010000173.1 GCA_958439775.1 uncultured Collinsella sp.
AAATCGTGGGGAGAGGTCTGCAATTTATACAGTTGATTGACCATTAAGGGCGGCAGCGCCGCTGTGATGCGGTAACCTCATTGATTGGTTTCGCGACAGCAACATAACGGTAATGTCGCGGAAACACGGCGAGTCTAAGCTATGACTCGTTCGTTAGTAATCAACACCGCATCTCACGCGGTGCCGATACGAAGGGAGTTCCGTATGGCCGAACTTACTGACCGCTTCGGGACCATGGTGTTCTCTGAGGAAGTCATGAAGGACTACCTCCCCAAGGACATTTGGAAGCGCCTTGCTGCAACCCTCGAGGACGGTGAGCCGCTCGACCTGGATGTGGCCAACGCCGTTGCCCACGCCATGAAGGTTTGGGCCATCTCCAAGGGCGCGACGCACTACGCGCACTGGTTCCAGCCGCTTTCGGGCATTACTTCCGAGAAGCACGACAGCTTCCTCGAGCCCAACCACGACGGCACCGCCATTACCAAGTTTACGGGCAAGAACCTCATCCAGGGCGAGCCGGACGCCTCCAGCTTCCCCAACGGCGGCCTGCGCGCCACCTTCGAGGCCCGCGGCTACACCGCCTGGGATCCCACCAGCCCCGCTTTTATCAAGGACGATGTCCTGTGCATCCCCACGGCTTTCTGCTCCTACACGGGCGAGGCCCTGGACAAGAAGACCCCGCTGCTGCGCTCCATGACCGCGCTCTCGCGTGAGTCCAAGCGCGTTTTGGCGCTGTTTGGCAAGACCCCCAAGAAGGTCGTTCCTTCCGTGGGCGATGAGCAGGAGTACTTCCTGATCAAGAAGGACGCTTACCGCAAGCGCAGGGACCTGGTCATCACCGGCCGCACCCTCTTTGGTGCTGCTCCCTGCAAGGGCCAGGAGCTCGAGGAGCACTACTTTGGCGCTATCCGCCCCACCGTCTCGGCCTATATGAAGGACCTGGACGATGAGCTGTGGGCGCTTGGTATTCCCGCCAAGACCAAGCACAACGAGGTCGCTCCTTGCCAGCATGAGCTCGCCCCTGTCTATGGCGAGGTCAACGAGGCTATCGACCAGAACCTGGTCATGATGGAGAAGATGAAGCTCATCGCCTCCCGTCACGACTTGGTCTGCCTGCTACACGAGAAGCCCTTCGAGGGCATCAACGGTTCGGGCAAGCACAACAACTGGTCGCTTGGCACCGAGTCCGAGAACCTGCTCGATCCGGGCGACACCCCGCTCGACAACCTGCAGTTCATCGTCTTCCTCACCGCGGTGATCGAGGCCGTCGATAACTATCAGGAGCTCCTGCGTGCCTCCGTTGCCTCGGCCGGCAACGATCATCGTCTGGGCGCCAACGAGGCTCCTCCGGCGATTATGTCCATCTTCCTGGGCGACCAGCTTACCGAGGTCGTCGAGAAGATCATCGATGGCAAAGCTTCCGTCCATGCCACGCGCGGCGTGCTCGACCTGGGCGCCGATACCCTGCCCAAGCTGATGCAGGACAACACCGACCGCAACCGCACCTCCCCGTTTGCCTTCACCGGCAACAAGTTCGAGTTCCGTGCCTGCGGCTCCGAGCAGAACGTCTCCGACTCCAACCTGGTGCTCGATGCCGCCGTGGCCAAGTCGCTCAAGTCCTTCGCCGATGCTCTTGAGGGTACGCCCGAGGATAAGTTCCAGGACGCCGCGCTCGAGTACTGCAAGAAGGTCCTGACCGACCACCAGCGCATCCTCTTCTCCGGCGATGGCTACTCCGACGAGTGGCCCGTCGAGGCTGAGAAGCGCGGCCTTGCCAACAACAAGACCACGGCCGACGCCCTGCCCGCCTTTGTTTCCGATAAGGCTATCGCGCTCTTTGAGGAGACGGGCGTCCTGACCAAGGCCGAGGCTCAGTGCCGCTACGACTGCAAGCTCGAGAAGTACAACAAGCTCATGAACATCGAGGCCACGACGATGGTTCGCGAGGCGCGTCGTACCTATCGCCCGGTCATTACCGCCTATGCCACCAAGGTCGCTAAGGGCCTTGAGACTATTCGTGCCGCCGGTGCTGAGGCCGCCATGCAGTGCGAGCAGAACACGCTCAACAAGCTCTGCAACGGCATCACCGCCATCAACGACTCCATCAAGGCGCTCGACGCCGTGCATCAGAAGGCCGAGGCCCTCGATGGCCAGGAGCAGGCCAATGTGTACGCACACGAGGTCGTTCCCGCTATGGATACGCTGCGCGCCGCCGTGGATGCCATGGAGGAGATCGTGGCCGCCGACTACTGGCCGGTCCCGACCTACGATGACATCCTGTTCTATGTGTAACAGACGCGTTTGATTTTGCGCTCGAAGGGGTCTCGCCTGTGCGAGGCCCCTTTTTTGTCGACCGGGTCGTCTTTGAACATGCTGTCGAGCGAGCGTTTCGCGCGGGGCATCTTGAAAGTTGTAACCTGTTTTGGCATGCGGATGTTTCGGGCATTTGTTCATAAAGGGGAGGATTATCCGATGAAGGTATTCGATATCGTGTTTAGCCCGACGGGTGGAACGGAAAAGGTGTCTGGCTACATTGCCAATGCGTTGGATGGGGAAACCGTTGCTGTGGATCTGGCCGATAGCGGGTTGGGGTTTCGTACGGTTGCGATGACAAAAGAGGATGTAGCCGTAATCGCGGTGCCCTCGTATGGCGGGCGAGTCCCAGCTGTGGCCGTGGAGCGCTTGGGAATGGTGCGAGGGAACGATGCACGGGCGGTTCTGGTTTGTGGTTACGGAAATCGCGCGTACGAGGAAACGCTGGTCGAGCTTGAGGACGCGGCAAAGGGCGCGGGCTTTCGGGTGATCGCGGCGGTTTCTGCCATCGCCGAGCATTCTATTGTTCGCCAGTTTGCCGCCGGCAGACCAGATGCGCAGGACGCGGCACAGCTTGCTGGGTTTGCGGATCAGATTCAGCAAAAGATATCTGCAGGAGATGCTTCTGAGCCGACTATTCCGGGTAATCGTCCCTATAAGAAGGTCGGGGGCACCGGTATGGTGCCTAAGGCCACAAAGGAGTGCACCGCTTGCGGAGCTTGCGCCGCAGCGTGTCCCGTTGGCGCTATCGATAAAGACGATCCCAAACGGGTGGACAAAAAGGCCTGCATCTCTTGCATGCGCTGTGTCGTCGTATGTCCGCGGGGCGCTCGCGCGGTAAATCCTGTCATGCTCTCTGCGGCTACCAAGATGTTGAGCAAAGCCTGCTCTGAGCGAAAAGAATGCGAGCTGTTCATCTAGCGCAAGGGCGTTGAGTACTTTTCGTCTTATAACGGCAAAAAGAACGAACCCGTCGGACCTTACATCCGGCGGGTTCGAACATTTTAAAGTTGGTGCCCCCAGCGGGATGTCCGCGTGCGGCTGGCACCGCCCGCTTCCGCTGCGTCGCTCCGCTCCTTGCGTGCTGCGCTGGAAAACGCTCACGCGTTTCCTCAGCTCCGCACCCTGTCGGGTTCGAATCCCGGCGCATGGGTAGCAAAAAGCCCGCTACCGAATTGGTAACGGGCTTCTCAGATTCTGTGGTGCCCCCAGCGGGATTCGAACCCGCGATATCCACCTTGAAAGGGTGGCGTCCTTGGCCGCTAGACGATGGGGACAGCGGGAAAGAGTATAGCAGACTTTTTTGCCGGCGCGTATATCGTTGGCAAACTGGAAAACCACCACAAAGGAGTAGGCTTCTAT
>CAUBWQ010000174.1 GCA_958439775.1 uncultured Collinsella sp.
TTGGCCGTGCGGAAGGTCTGAGGACGGATGAGGTTGACGCCGACGCAGAAGATGAGCATGGAGCCTACGAGCGAAAGGCTGTCGAGGGCTGCCGTGGTCATGATGGGGGAGAGTGCGCCGGCAAACAGCGTGATCGTCCCCTGGAACACGGCGACGGGCAGGGCGGAGAAAATGCAGCCGCGGCCAAGCGACGCCGTCATGGTGCAGACGATGATGCAGTCCAATGCGCCTTTCAGGGCAAGCGTTGACCAGTCACCGAGCAGACCGTCCTGGATCGATCCCACAATGGCCATGGCGCCGATACACACGGTGAGTGAAGTCGAGACAAAAGCGTTGGTGAACTCGTTATCGCCCTCGCTGCCGGTTTTGCGCTTGAGCCATTCGCCAAGGTTCTCGATGGCGGCCTCCAAGTTGATGGCCTCGCCGATGAGCGAGCCGAGGGCGAACGAGACGATGAGCATGGTGGTGCCGGTGGTCGCTAGCGCCTTCCCATCGATAAGGAGCATCTTTTGCATGGTGCCGCCAAGGCCGATAAACAGGACGCACAGCCCCGATGCTTTCATGAGCGTGTCTTGGATGCGCGGTGTAATGAAGCGGCCGCCCGCTAATCCCAAAAGACCGCCCGCAACTAAAAGCACAACGTTGATGATTGTTCCCAAGCCCGGCATGAGCCCTCCTGTATTGATGCCAACGTGGCAATCGTAGCAGAACGAAATGCGAGGTACATCGCGACTCATCTAATACGTTATATAAGTGGTATTAGGAATGATGCGCGGCATTTAAGCCTCAGGTGGTTGTCGGGACATAGGGATAGTATTCAAAGCGCAGTGTCATAAGCCGCTGTGGGGATTCAATAGCCGCGGCGATGATATTGGCATCGCGGGCACGATCAAACCCTTCGAGTTCGATCTGATACGAGACGTCTTGCATAATGTCCAGACGTCGCCAGGCCAGGAGTGTGTCGCCATCGAATTCCAAGGTCTTGCCTCCGTCTGGAGCAACGGCGTATAGACGCAGCTTGGCGGTGGTTGCAGGGTCGACAACTGTGACCTTTTTAATTTCGTTTCGAGTATTCTTGGCGCCCAACAAGGTGAGCAGTGTTGGGGCCACGACCTCGCCCGATGGCAAAAAGACGACTTCGATGGATTCAGGAAATGCGATGATAGCCGACTTGCGGACGGGCTGATTGGCGGCGGCAACTTCGATGTTCGCAGCGTCGATGACCTCTGTGTGGTCGAGCGCGGCAAGCACGCAGCAGTTACCTTCATCGATCTCTTGAGGATCAGCAAGCCCCAGACTGTCCGCGAGCTCGGGATCGTTTGGATCGGCAGCGGGCTCATTCGGCGCTTCGAGAGAAGCTGGGACGCTGTTTGTCGGCGACGGCGTGTCGCCCGCACCTGCTTCTTTGTCCGCGCTCTCTTCTTGTATGGTTGCGTTGATGGGTTCGTCGTTTGGGGGGAGCGTCTTGGCGTCAAACGCGGAGGGGAGAATTCCGATGGCTCCGGATCCGTTCCACTCCATTTCGAGAAGCGCCGGGTCGGCAAGAATGCGTTGCCTGCTTTGCGCGTGGGCATCGATTTCAATAGGGCCTGCCTCTATCCCTCGTGTAAGGCTGAGTGATCCGGCTGGCTTCTCGAAATGAGCGTCTGTGTCTTTGGTGCTGACGGCGTAGAACAGCAGGGACGCTTCTCCCGCCGCGATAACATCGGTGCCGGCTTTGGTCAGCCGCAACGATGCCGTGAATGAGAGGGTGGGCTGCGCATCGTCTGCATTCGCGGCGGCGCAGCCCAGACATATACCGCCTCCTTTCTCGAAAAACGCACCGTCGAAGGCGACCTTCGCTCCGTTCGCCGAGTCATCGACCGAAGCGATGTCGATGCGCAGCTCTAAATTGCATGGATCGCCATCTGCATCGAGCACAACCGAGCGCCACGTGCAGACGGCGCACCCCGCCTGGGAGCCGTTTGCCTTGTTCGAACGCTTGATATCCACGACTATCGAGCCGTCCGTATTACGACGAAGGCATCCCGAGGTTGAGATCACGGCCTGTGCGATCGAAAAACGCTCGCACGCAATGGCGCTCGACGGATTTGGTGCGGAACTTAGGGCTACTGGTAAGGAGTCTGCCATGACGGGAGTCGCCCAAGCGGCGACAGGCGTTCCGGTTGCGAGCGCGCCGCAGAGTGCGACGACGGGCAAAAGGTTCTTCGATGCCATGGGGTCTCCTTAGCTAATTTAGTGCGGCCTGTCCGTGTTTTGTTTCTGGCTGCGTTTGATGTGCAGACCGAGGCCGGCGGTTCCCGCGCCTGCTGCTGTGGCGCCTGCTGCCAAGAGCCATCGTCTGTCGCCTGTCTGCGCCAACGGTTCCTCGCGGTCGCCGCGGTCGAGCTCCGAGAGGTCGACCGTCACTTGCGTGGCGGCCTGCGCCTGTTCTTGCTGGGCAAAGGCCATGGCTGGCCCAAACGCTAGGATGCTGACGGCGGCGGCCAGGGCGACGGCCTTATGCCGTGTGCGCACCGGGCTCGACCGTCCAGGTGATCGTCGCAACCTGATCGCCTTCGCCGGTTACGCGGAAGATGTCGCGCGTGACGCGGGCGACGTTTCCGCTTGTCTTGAGCTTGATTTTGTCCGTGCCGCCGGCAATGCCCTGGTAGCCCATGTCGAAGGCTGCATTCTTGGAAAGATCGAGGCCCGTCCCTTGCGCGGCGGCGCTGGCGTTCTGGAGCGCGCCGTCGGGGCCGACCTTAAAGTCGATGGAGTTCTGCGCGGTTCCGGCCTTGGCGTCGGCGGCAATGGTCCAGGTGTTCATGGCGTCGATCTTCATGTTGGTGACATGGATGCCGTAGGCCGAATGATTGTCGATGGTGGTCGCGTCTTCTGAGGGGCCCTGAAGCGTGCCGTCGGCCTTGGCGACGAAGGGAATAACCGTCGGAACTTTGAACTCAACGTTGTCGATCTCGGTCCTGACCATTACCTTCGTGGTTCCAACGCGCCCGGCTGCCATAGCTGGCGTCGGGGCGGCGCCCATTGCGAGCGCGAGCGCGAGCCCTGTGCCCACGACGAGCGCTCTGACTCCGTTCATGTTCCTGGTGATGTCCATGGTCGTTCCTTTCTATTCGCCGCGGGCCGTCCCCGCGATGATTGGACGAATGCTGGTGAATTGCATGCGGTGCCGTGTCGGCCGGAAGGCTAGTTCTCGGTTTGCTCAACCCGTACCTTGACACGTGTCGGATTGCCGTGGCTGTCGAGGGTCTTTGCATCGAGTGCCTGGATCTCGATGTACGCCTCGCCTTCTTTGATGTCGCCGGCGGGGCACGTCTCGATTGTCTTGCCGGTCTCGACCACACCGGATTCGTACATGGTCTCGTCGTTTTGGATGACGCGGAATCGCTGGGGAAATTTATTGTCTTGGACGTTTTGCACGTTGACGCGCAGTTTGCCGTCCTCCTGCAGCTGAGCGACCGGCGCGACCGAAATCGTCATCATGTTGTCGCGGACGATGGCGTCGAGCTCATCTTGGATTTCCTGGCGCGTTTTGCCCTCGGCCGTCGTAACCGAAGCGCCCGCCTCGGGTACGGGCTGCGACTGCCAAACGTATAGTCCTACGGCGACAAGGGCACAGACGATGGCCAAGCAGGCAACGATGAGCTTCTTGCGACGACCCAGGCCTGCAA
>CAUBWQ010000175.1 GCA_958439775.1 uncultured Collinsella sp.
GATGAACACCATGGCCAGGCCGAGCTCCTTCTTAAGGTCGGTCAGCAGGTTCAGAATCTGCGCGCGGACCGAAACGTCCAGAGCCGAGGTGGGCTCGTCGGCGATGATGGCATCGGGGTTCAGCGACAGGGCACGGGCAATTGCGACGCGCTGGCGCTGGCCGCCCGAAAGCTGGCCGGGAAGAACCTCGGCAGCGGAGCTGGGCAGACCGGTGAGCTCCAAGAGTTCCTTGACGCGCTTCTCCTGCTCGGCCTCGGTACCCAGGTTGTGGACGCGCATGGGGTCGAGCAGCTGCTCGCGAACGACCATGCGGGGGTTGAGCGCCGTGGCCGGGTTCTGGAACACGACCGAGATGACGCGACCCATGTGGCGACGGTCCTCGGCGGTACGTTTGGTAACGTCCTTGCCCTTAAAGTAGACCTTGCCGCTCGTGGGGGCCTGCAGGCCGCACATGACGTTGGCGGTGGTGGACTTACCGCAACCGGACTCGCCGACGATGCCGATCGTCTGACCGGGCATGAGCTTAATCGTTACACCCTGGACGGCGTGAACCAGGTTGGGGTGGAGAATCGAGCCGGTACGGGTCCTAAAGGTGACGTGGACGTCATCAAGGAAGATGATCGGCTCGACGCCGTTGACTGCGGTCTCGCTCATCTACATCACCTCCGCGGGGTCAAACCATTTGCCTTGAGCACCTCGTCGGGGAGCTCGGAATAGAAGTGCTCGGTGCCGGGCACGCGCTTGAAGACCGGACGGGTGTCCAGGCCGATGCGCGGATGGCTCGAGCGGGGCGCGAAGCGATCGCCCTTGGGGAAATCGCGCGGGCTCGGAACGGCGCCGGGCACCTGGTGCAGACGGCCCGAACCGCTCTCGATGGACAGAACGGAGCCCAGAAGGCCGCGGGTGTACTCGTGGATCGGGTTGGTGAGCAGTTCCTTGGTGGGCGCCTGTTCGATAACCTGACCGGCGTACATAACCGTGATGTTATGGGCGACCTCGGCGACCAGCGCCAGGTCGTGCGAAACGAAGATCATGGCAAAGCCGAGCTTGGCCTGAAGATCGTTGAGCAGCTTGATGACCTGCTTCTGAACGGTAACGTCCAGAGCGGTCGTGGGCTCGTCGCAGATGACCAGCTTGGGGTCGCGGGTAAGGGCCATAGCGATTAGGACACGCTGACGCTGGCCGCCGGAAAGCTCGTGCGGATAGCTCTCGAGCGTGCGTTTGGGATCGAGGCCGACGAGCTCCAGGAGCTCCTCGGCGCTACGGGTTCCGCCGCGCTTGGTGAGCTGCTTCATCTGGGCAGAGATGAGCATGGAGGGGTTGAGCGAGGACAGGGCGTCCTGATAGACCATAGCGATATCGGTACCGCGCAGGCCGAACCACTCCTTCTTGCTCATCTTGAGCAGGTCACGGCCCTCCCAGAGGACCTCGCCGGAAAGGTGCTCGTCATCGTCGGTCAGGCCCATGATGGCCAGCGTGGTGATGGACTTACCGCAACCGGACTCGCCCACCAGGCCCATGGTCTGGCCGGGACGGACGTCAAAGTTAACGTGGTCGACGACGTTGATGTCACCGTGGTGCTCAAACTGGATGCAGAAATCGCGGACCGAAAGGATCGGCTCAACGGACTCGTCGGGCACGTGGCGATCGTCACGCTTGAGCTCGACATCGCGCAGGGCGCCAAGGCGAGCGGAGAGGGACTGGGCCTGCTCCTTGTAGGCGCGAACGGGGTCGGAGACCAGCAGGTCGGCCTCGCGACGCTTGGAGGAATCGGTCGGATCCAGGGCGGCGGAGGGGGCAGCGGCCATAGCGTCGGTAATGCCCTCGGAGAGGATGTTGAGCGCCAGGCAGGTAATCATGATGGCCAGGCCCGGGAACAGCGCCTGCCACCAACGGCCAGCGAGCACGCCGCCGCGGGCGTCGGCGAGGATGTTGCCCCAGGTAGCGGTGGGCTCCTGGATACCAGCGCCGATGAAGGTCAGCGAGGCCTCGAAGATGATGGCGTCGGCGACCAGGGTAACGGTGAAGACCATGATCGGGGCGATGCAGTTACGCAGAACATGCTTGATCAAAATCCACGGAGCCTTGGCGCCGGAAACGATGACCGCACGAACATAGTCCTCGCCGTACTCGGACACGATGTTGGCGCGCACGATACGGGCAATCTGCGGAGTGTACATAAAGCCAATGGCGAAGATGATCGACGGCACGGAGTTGCCCAGGATGGAGACGAAGACGGCCGCGAGGGCGATGCCCGGGATGGACATGATGATGTCCAGGATGCGCATGATCGCCTCGGAAACAGACTTGCGCGAAACCGCTGCAAGGGCGCCCACGACCGAGCCGCAGACCAGAGCCATGGCAGTGGCGCCAAAGCCGATAATCAGCGAGTAACGACCACCGTAGAGCATACGCGACAGAATGTCGCGACCCTTATCGTCGGTACCGAAGATAAATCCGTTGCCGGGAGCCTGGCGAGCCGTAAAGATCTCGACCGGGCTATAGGGGGCAAGAAGGGGCGCCAGAATCGCAGTCAGGGCGACCAGCACCAGCACGACGGCGGCAATCTTAGAAGACAGCGTCATCTTCTTCCAGCCACCGAGCTTGAGCCCCTTGGAGGCAGCCTTCTCGAGCTGCTCGGTTTGCTTCTCTCGAATCTTTACCATAATCTACACCGTCCTGATGCGCGGGTTGATGAGCAGGTAGAGCATGTCAACCACGATGTTGATGATGATGAAGGCGAGAGCAACGACGATGACGACGCCCTGAACCAGGTTCGCCTCGTTGCCCTGAACGCCCTGCAGAATCGCGGTGCCCATGCCGGGGAGGTTGAAGATAACCTCGATGACGACAGCGCCGCCCATGAGGTAACCGATCTTAAGACCGAGGGTGGTGACCGGGGTGATCAGCGCATTGCGAAGAACGTTGATGCCGACGACGACCTTCTCGGGAACGCCGGCGCCGCGAGCCATACGGACATAATCCTTGTCGAGCTCCTCGACCATGGCGGTACGCACGATACGAGTCATCTGGCCCGTCAGCGGAAATGCCAAGGCGATGGCGGGCATAATCATACGTCCCAGATAGCCAACCGGATTCGTGGTGAAGTGAGGCAGAGCACCCGATGCCGGGAGCACCTTAAGGTAGGAAGAGAACAGCAGGATCAACAGAACGGCAAGCCAGAACGACGGGGTTGCCAAGCCGGCGATGGAAAAGACGCGGATCACTTGGTCCGGCCATTTGTCGCGATACAGCGCCGCGATGACGCCGAGCAAAAACGAAACGACCGCACCGATGGCAAGACCGATGAAGGTCAGCTGCATCGTGACGGGCAGGGCCGTGGAGATGCGCTTGGCAACGGAGTTGCGAGCAGCACCATAGGTGCCCATGTCGCCATGGATCAAATCGCCCATATAGCGCACGTAGCGCACGGGCCAGGGGTCGTCCAGACCATACTTCTCATGGTACTCGGCAACCGCCTCGGGCGAGGCACCGTCACCCAACGCCGTGTAGGCGGGGTCGGTCTTGGAGAACGACATAAGGAAGAACACCAGGACGGTGACGCCCAATGCCATGATCGGCAGCGCCACAAGACGCCTTCCAATCAAACGTAGCAAGTTGTTCACGTTCTCTCCCCTTTCTTTTGC
>CAUBWQ010000176.1 GCA_958439775.1 uncultured Collinsella sp.
TTATGGCCAAGGTCGAAAAGATTGCCCAGAAGTACATCCCCGAGGTCGTCTCGTTCGTCTTTGTCCCGACCGTTACCCTGATTCTTGCTAACGTCGCCCTGTTCACCGTGTTCGGCCCGCTCGGCAACCTGATCGGCGACGTCCTCGCCGGTGTAATCGATATCCTGTACAACAGGATGGGCGTCTTCGGTGCCTTTGTCTTTGCCGCATTCCTGCAGCCGCTCGTCGTTACCGGTACGCATCAGTTCATCCAGGGTATCGAGGCAAACCTCGTCGCCACGACTGGCTTCAACTACATCCAGGCCATCTGGTCGGTTTCCATCATCGCCCAGGGCGGCGGCGCCATCGGCATGTACCTCATTCACAAGAAGCATTCCAAAGAGCGCAACATCTGCATGTCGTCCTTTATCCCGACGCTGGTCGGTATCTCCGAGCCCGCAATCTTTGCTGCAAACATGCGCTACTCGATCATCCCGTTCATCTGCGCTTGCATCGGTGCAGGCTGCGGCGGTGCCTTCGTGAAGCTCTTTGAGGTGCGCGCCATCGGTCAGGGTCTGACCGGCGTGCTTGGCCTGCTCATCGTCACGCCCGAGACGCTCGTGTGGTATGTGGCTGGCAATCTCATCGCCTTTATCGTGCCGATCGTCTTGATCTTTGCCTACAACAAGGCAAAGGGCGTGCCGACCACTGATGAAGAGGGCGCTGGTGCTGGCTTCGATGTCAGCTTCTAGTTGAGCCGTTCAGCGTAATCTGAGGATAAGTCCATTTGGGGAAGGGCGTTCGGCTCGTGTGAGTCGAGCGTCCTTCCCCATAGACGAGAAAGTCAACGGCGATGTTTAATCAAAAAAATAAGGTGACACGCGCGGACTATGAGCAGTGGCGTGCCGGACAGGATGAGACGGCGGGTCGCATCGCGTCCGACCCCGATAGGCTCCTGTTCCATGTGGAGCCTGAGCTTGGCTGGCTCAACGACCCCAACGGTTTGGTGCAGATCGGTGATACGTATCACATCTATCACCAATACGATCCATTCGATGCTGCGCATGGCGGTCCAGTGCTTTGGAATCATCTGACAACAAAGGATTTTGTGACGTACGAGAATCGCGGCCCTGTGCTGTTCCCCGATTCCGATTTGGATTCGAGCGGAGCGTATTCTGGTTCTGCCTTTGTACACGACGGCAAGATTCACTACTTCTATACCGGCAACGTCAAGCATTTTGACCGCGATGATTACGACTACGTGTTGACGGGCCGTGAGCAAAACCAGATTCATGTGGTTGCCGAGAACCCCGACGAATTGGGCGAGAAGCGCATAACTGTTGGGCCGGTCGATTACCCCGACGATATCGGTACGCACGTGCGTGATCCCAAAATCCTTGAACACGATGGTATCTACTACATGGTTCTGGGCGCTCGTACGAAAGACGACCGCGGCTGCGTGCTTGTCTATACCTCGAGCGATCTAGAGGACTGGAGCTATGCGACGCGCATTGAGTTGGGCGAGAAGTTTGGCTTTATGTGGGAGTGCCCCGATCTGTTTGAGCTCGATGGTGAGCTTATTCTCGTTTGCTGTCCGCAGGGTGTGTCCGCCGATGGATGGCGTTACCGCAATCCGCACCAGTGCGTGTGGTTTCCCATCGAGGCCGATTGGGAGGCGCCGAGTTTTAAGATCGCCGGGCAGGGCATGCCCCCGATGGTCGATGCCGGCTTTGATTTCTACGCACCGCAGTCTTTTGAGGATGCTGCGGGTCGGCGTTTGATGATCGGGTGGTCGGGTTGCCCCGATGCGACGGCAAAAAGCCCGACGGTGGCACGCGGGTGGCAGTGCGCGTTGACGGTGCCGAGAGAACTGAGCATGCGCGATGGTAAGCTCTGTCAGCAGCCGGTGCACGAGATTGAGAGGATGCGCGGCGACTGCGTTTGCGCGACAGGCGGTGAAACCGTTGAGGAGCCGGGCCGCCTGTTTGATCTTGTGGTTTCCTGTGAGGGCGCCCAGGTGATCGAGCTCGAAATCCGCAAGGGTGTCTTTGTGCGCTATGCAGACGGGATGCTTACCCTCGACATGGGTGACGAAGGCTATGGGCGCGACCAGAGGTCGATCGAGCTCAGCGAGCTTCGCGACCTGCGCGTGCTTTCGGACACTACGATGGTCGAGATTTTTGCAAATGGCGGCGAGGCAGCACTTACGAGCCGGACCTATTCGCCGGCGGTTCCGGCGATGGAGCTGCACGCCGAGGGTGCGGTATCGATGAATTTCTACCGCCTCGTGCATTAACCGTGCATGGAGTACGATTGGACTTGCTGGGCGGAATGTGTCGCAGTTACCGCGGCCAGCTACCGTTTATCGCGTATAGCGACCGTTTGCGGAATAAGTAACACTCCTTAATAAACCGTGTAGAATCTCAGGATGCACGGAGTTTTCCAGGGAGACGCTGTCCTTTGTTGAAAAGCCAATGTTGAGATGGGTCGTGATAAGAATGGGCAAATACGTAATCGTGGTTGAATCTGGTTCGGATGTGACGCCGGAGCTCTGCGAGCGCTACGGCATCGTGCGCGTGCCCATGCATGTCACGATTGGTGACGAGACCGTCGAGGACGGCTCCATCGATCCGCTTGAGATTTACTCGCGCTGCAACGAGTTTGGCGTGATGCCCAAGACCAGCGGCTGCGCGCCTGCGGATTTTGCTCACGTGTACGACCGCATTCACGCTGAGCAGCCCGATGCGACTATTCTGCATCTCGCGTATTCCGAGGCCACGACCTGCTCGCATCAATCATCGAAGATCGCCGCCAAGGGTCGCGACTACGTGTTCTCTATGGACACGCGCTTTGTCTCGGTAGGCCAGTCGCTCGTTGTCGTCGAGACCGCCAAATACATCGAGGCTCACCCCGATGCCACCGTCGACGAGATCTTTGCATTTACGAATTCCGTCATGGACCGCGTGCTGCTGGGCTTTGTTCCTACCGATCTTGCCTTTCTTAAGGCGGGCGGTCGCTTGTCCAACGTCGCATTCCTTGGCGCCCATCTGCTCAAGATTAAGCCCTGCATTGAGGTGACGGGCGGCAAGTTCGTGGCGACCAAGAAGTTCCGCGGCTCTATGCTCAAGTGCGCCCGCGCCTTTATTGACCACATGGTTGCGAAGGGCGAGATTGACTACTCGCACATTGGCCTGGCGTATTCGGTGGGCCTTTCCCAGGAGCTGCGCGATGACATGGAGGTCTATGCACATGGCCTGGGCTTTAAGGACGTTACCTGGACCCAGGTCGGCGGCGTCATCTCGAGCCATTGCGGCCCGACCGCCTTCGGTGTGGTGCTCACGCTCAAGGCGTAAAGGCCGCAGGCGAGCGTTCTTCAGCCTGACATCTCGACGTAGCCCCCAGCCATGGTGATGGGGGATAGATTAAAACGTGCCGTTCTAGTCTGAGACGTTTAAACGCAAACGCATGGGCTAGAATGGCTCTGGCATTTTAATTGGTTGCATCCAAGGAGAGGCAAGGTAGCGGAAATGGCTGAGATGACGCTCGAGGGTGTGGACGCTCGTCCCGAGGACTCCGCGTTTGCCCTGGGCCGTGTACATTCGATTGAAACGATGGGAACGGTCGACGGACCTGGCATCCGCTTTGTGGTGTTTGTTCAGG
>CAUBWQ010000177.1 GCA_958439775.1 uncultured Collinsella sp.
GAACGACATCGGACATGCTGCCTCCTTCCAGCGGCTCACGGCGACAAGCCACGGCCTGCACGCATTGAATAAAATCATCATGGAACCTATCAGTATGGCATCGGACAAAACGTTTTGCCCCACCAGTTGTCGAATTACCGCGCCGCCGTCACATATCAAACGCCAAAATGTGCGAGACTGTTTTGTGCAATTGTGCCGGCCGAGGGAGCGCCGGTGCTCGATTCGCATGGAGTAACCCACAACGATGCTGCTTACGCAAACGACAACGCCCGAGGACGTCAAGGCTCTCGACCGCGCCGAGCTTCCGCTGCTCTGCGGCGAGATCCGCCAGGCAATCCTCGAAAGCTCCGCCGCCGTCGGCGGGCACGTTGCCCCCAACCTGGGCGTCGTTGAGCTTACGGTTGCGCTTCATCGCGTGTTTAACTCCCCCATCGACAAGATTGTCTTTGACGTTTCGCACCAGACCTACGCCCACAAGGCGCTGACGGGGCGCGCGTACACTTATATCGATCCGGAGCGTTATGGTGAGGCTTCTGGCTTTGCCAATCCCGACGAGTCTGAGCATGACCTGTTTGCCATGGGGCATACCTCGACCTCGGTGAGCTTGGGCTGCGGCCTTGCCCACGCGCGCGACCTGGCGGGTGACACGTATAACGTCATTACTGTTATTGGCGACGGCTCGCTTTCGGGTGGCCTGGCGTTTGAGGGCTTCAACAATGCCGCCGAACTCGATAGCAACCTGATCATCATCGTCAACGATAACGACCAGTCCATTGCCGAGAACCATGGCGGCCTGTATCGCAATCTGGCCGAGTTGCGCGCCAGCAACGGCACCTGTGAGCGCAACGTTTTCCGCGCGATGGGGCTCGACTACCGCTATCTGGACGCCGGTAACGACGTGTTGGCCCTCGTCGATGCGCTGCAGGAACTGCGCGATATCGATCATCCCATCGTGCTGCACGTCTCCACCGCCAAGGGCAAGGGCTTTGAGCCAGCCCAGAGCGACCCCGAGCGCTGGCACCACGTGGGTCCGTTTGACATGGCGACCGGGCGCAAGCTCTGCCCGGGCCATCCGAGCGAGCCTGCGCCGCGCACCTATGCCGACATTACGGGCGAGGCGCTCAGCGCCGCCATCGAGCGCGATCCGCAGGTCGTGGGCATCACGGCCGCCACACCCTACATCATGGGCTTTACACCCGAGCTTCGCGCTGCCGCCGGCAAACAGTTCGTCGATGTGGGCATTGCCGAGGAGCACGCCGTGACCTTTGCCACCGCGCTTGCGCGCTCGGGCGCCAAGCCAGTCTTTGGTGTGTACGGCACGTTTTTGCAGCGCGCCTACGACGAGCTGTGGCACGACCTGTGCCTCAACGACGCCCCGGCAACCATTTTGGTGTTTGGTGCGTCGATCTTTGGCACCACGTCCGAGACGCACCTTTCGTTCTTTGATATTTCCATGCTGGGCGGTCTTCCCAACATGCACTACTTGGCGCCGGCCTGCATGGAGGAATATCTGTCCATGCTGAGCTGGTCGCTCGACCACCGCGAGCATCCCGTGGCGATTCGTGTGCCTGGTATTGGCCTGGTGAGCCGTCCCGACCTTGCGCCTGCCGAAGACACCGACTACAGCGCCGTTCGCTACAACGTGGTGCGCCAGGGTCGCGACGTAGCAGTGCTCGCGCTCGGCGATTTCTTTGAGCTGGGCGAGCGCGTGGCAAACCGTCTGACCGCCGAGTACGGCATCGAGGCCACGCTCGTCAACCCGCGCTTTGCAACCGAGCTCGACCGCGAGTTCCTCGACAGCCTTGCCGCCGAGCATCGCGTTGTCGTCACCCTCGAGGACGGCATCTTGGACGGCGGCTGGGGCGAGCGCGTGGCGTGCTACCTGGCCTGCACGCCCGTGCGTACCCGCACCTTCGGCATCGCCAAGGGCTTCCCCGACCGCTACGACCCCAACGAATTGCTCGCACAGAACGGCATGACGATCGAGAACATGGCCGCCGAAGCCGCAAGACTACTCAACGAGTAAGAAAACCTCCGCAAGGGAAGCATCCCTGCGGAGGTTTTTGTTTTCGCGACGCGATTATCTCAATCTGTAACACCTAGGGCCCGAATTCCCGTCTAACTGTTACAGATCGAGACAAGACATCTTAGTCCCCGACGTTTGTCTCGATCTGTAACAGATAGAGACCTTTTGTCCGTCCAGATGTTACAGATCGAGACATTCGAATCCCCCTGAAGAGAAAATCTCAGTCTGTAACAGTTACTCGGCAAAAACGGCTGCAGATGTTACAGATTGAGACAAAGCAGCAAGGCATGCCGCCGCATCGGCCAGAACCACCACAAAGGTGCCTGTCCCTTTTTGGTAGGTAGAATTACCCATAAGGTAAGTATGTTTCTGAGTTATTTCGTGTTGACCCATTTGAGCGCGATAGGGTATAACTCTACTCAACCGCTAGGGATTTTATTGAGAAAGGTGTTCTACCATGAGCAAGAACCTCTCCCAGCAGGTCGTTCTCGACCGCCGCGGCTTCGTTGCCGCCACCTTCGCAACCGTCGCCGGCCTTGGTCTTGCCGGCTGCTCCGACACCAGCGCCGATGCCGACAAGGGTTCCGCCGCCGACTCCTCCAAGAGCTCCGAAGATACCGAGGCTTCCACCACGCTCGACGCCAAGGCGTTCGACAAGCTCGTCGACAACGGCCCCAAGGCCGATGACGACGCCATCGCCGCCAGCACCTGGGCCACGGCCGTTAAGGACGCCGGCGTCTTTAAGATCGGTGGCGTTCAGACCTCCACGCTCTTCTCCCTCCTCAACGAGAAGGACGGCAAGACCCGCGGCTTCGATGCCGGCATCGCGCAGCTTCTGTCCAACTACATCCTGGGCGAGAACAAGGTCGAGATTACCCAGGTGACCTCGGACACGCGCGAGTCTGTCCTGCAGAACGGCCAGGTCGACGCTGTCTTTGCCACCTACACCATCACTGACGAACGCAAGAAGCTCGTCTCCTTTGCCGGCCCCTACTACTACACCCAGCAGGCCATCCTGGTGCTCGCCGATAACGACGACATCAAGGGCGTCGACGACCTGGCCGACAAGAACGTCGCCGTCCAGTCCGGCTCCAACGGCCCCGCCATCCTGGAGGAGTTCGCCCCCAAGGCCAGCCAGCAGGAGTTCAAGACCGACGAGGAGGCCCGCCAGGCACTCCAGCAGGGTCGCGTTGATGCCTACGTCATCGATAACAACATGCAGCAGAGCGCCCTGGTTCGCGAGCCCGGCAAGTACAAGATCGCCGGCAAGCCCTTCGGCAGCAAGGAGCCTTACGGCATCGGCCTGCCGCTCGATTCCGACGGCGTCGCCTTCGTCAACGACTTCCTTAAGAAGATTGAGGACGATGGCACCTGGACCGAGCTGTGGCAGATCTGCATCGGCGACCGTACGGGCGACACCAATGTTCCCGAGCTGCCCGAGGTCGGCGCCTAAGCGGCGAGCCTAGTAACGGCCGCTACGAAACCATACGGAAACGCACGATGCGCTTTATTGCGATAAACTGTTTCCACACTGAGTTGTCGGGGCTTCCGTACACACGGGAGCCCCTTTCCTTATCGGCAGGAGGTCCGCATGAGTCTCTCCGAGCTCTGG
>CAUBWQ010000178.1 GCA_958439775.1 uncultured Collinsella sp.
ATGATTTTTCTGAGACACGTCCCAGAAAAATCATTTAGCGGCGGGCACGGAGCTTTTCGTAGCCTTCGGCGAAGAAGGCGACCGTGGCGGCGTCGGCCTCGGCGGCGTTCGTCTCGGTCGCGGGGACCACGCCGTGCTCGTCGCTCACTAGGAACAGCGCACCCTTGAGCTGCGCGGGAATGTCTACGCGCGTGACCGGGATGCCCTTGGTCTGGGCCAGCTGCTCGATGAGCGTCGCCGTGCCACACAGACACTCGTCCGCTGGCACCACAAAGGCGAGCTCGCCGTTGTTGACGGCGGCGAGCAGCTCGGGCGCCACGCCGGTTTCGTCGGCCTCGGAGCGGGCCTCTGCGGAGCGGGCGCGCAGCGCCTTGGCCGACGTATCGGCGAGCGGCTCGTACTCCCCCACCGTCATGGCGGCGTTGCCGTTGACGTCGATCACCAGCATGAGCACGCCGTCATGTGCGGTGTAATCGCCCTCGGCAAGCGACCACTCAACGTGCTGTTTGGCCCAGCTGAGCATGTTATGGGTAAGCGGCTCGCCCTGCACCAGGCGCTCGGACAGTGCGCGGATGTGGCGGTTGAGCATGGGCACCTTTTTGTTGGACATGCGCCAACGGCAGACAAGCGCGGGCTTGTCGAGCGTGAACTTCTCGACCGCCTCCTGATTGGCGCAAAAGTCCTCGTACGCACGCTGATCCTCGGCATTGCCAAACAGCTCGGCATCATCAATCTGGGGCATGGTCATACCTTTCGTGTTAGTCATTCCGTCCTCTTATACCAAAAAGACGGCCCTCCAAACGGAGCGACCGTCTTTTGCGGAGATTATTTTAGAAGCGAGGCTAGTCCAAGGGACGAGATAACATCCCATCCTCCCCAGTCAACCTAACAGGTCGGCGAGGGTTGCCCAGGTGCCGCAGATTGCCGTGAAAGAGGAGCGACGCGTACTTGGGTACGCGAGCGACGAATGAGCGGCAAGGTGCGGTGGCTGGGCAAGCCGCAGCGCCACCTCCCTACTTAGTGGCGGAAGTGGCGGGCCCCCGTGAAGACCATCGCAATACCATGCTCGTTGCAGGCCTGGACGCTCTCGTCGTCGCGCTTGGAGCCGCCAGGCTGAATGATGCAGGTCACGCCGTGCGCAGCAAGCACGTCGACGTTGTCGCGGAACGGGAAGAACGCGTCGCTTGCGCAGGCAAAGCCGCCCTTCTCCACGCCCTCGCGCTCGCAGAAGTCCTCGGCACGCTCGCAGGCCAGCAGCGCAGAATCCACGCGGTTGGGCTGACCCGGGCCCATGCCAATGCCGGCCTTGCCCTTGGAGACCAGGATGGCGTTGGACTTAACGCCCTTGCAGACCTTCCAGGCAAACTCGAGCTCGGCCATCTCGACGTCGGTGGGCTTGCGGTCAGTGGGGAACGTAAAGGTCGCGGGGTCCTCGGTCACGTGGTCGACCTCCTGCACCAGCATGCCGCCGTCGACGGAGCGCAGCTCCACCTGAGCGCCGTGGTCCACGCCGCCGGTAGCCAGCACGCGCAGGTTGGGGCGCTTAGCCATGCGCTCGAGCGCCTCATCGGTATAGCTCGGGGCGATGATGACCTCGACGAACTGCTTGTTCTGATCGGCAAAGTGCTCAACCAGATCAAAGGGAACCTCGCGGTTGCAGGCGATGATGCCGCCAAAGGCGCTCTTGGGATCGCAGGCGAAGGCGCGGTCGTAGGCGGCCGTGATGTCCTCGGCAACGGCGGAACCGCAGGGGTTCTGGTGCTTGAGGATCACGCAGGCCGGCTCGTCGAACTCGCGGACCAGGTTCCAGGCGGCATCGGCGTCCAGATAGTTGTTGTAGCTGAGCGGCTTGCCCTGGATCTGCTCGGAGCCCACGAGCGGAAACTGCGAGCTCGCGGTGTTCTCGCAGCCCTCGGCAAAGCGGTAGACCGTAGCCTTCTGCTGAGGATTCTCGCCATAGCGCAGGTCGTCGACCTTCTCCAGCGAGATCTCGAGCTTGGCAGAGGTGTCCGCCACGTCGCTTGCCTGGGCGGCAAGCCAACGGGAGATAGCCGTGTCGTAGGCGGCGGTGGTCTGGTAGACCTTCACCTGCAGGCGACGACGGGTGGAGAGCGTGGTGCAGCCACCGGTCTCGCGCATCTCGGCCAGGACGGCGTCGTAGTCGGCCGGGTCGGAAATGACGGTAACGCTCGCGGCGTTCTTAGCGGCAGAGCGCAGCATAGAGGGGCCACCGATGTCGATGTGCTCAATGGCATCCGCGAAGGTGACTTCGGGGTTAGCGACGGTCTTCTCGAACTCGTACAGGTTGACGACGACCAGGTCAATCAGCTTAATGCCGTGCTGAGCGGCCTCCTGCATGTGCTGCTCGGAATCGCGACGGGCAAGCAGCGCGCCGTGAACCTTGGGATGCAGCGTCTTGACGCGGCCGTCCATCATCTCGGGATAGCCCGTGAACTCCTCGATGGGGGTTACGGGAACGCCCGCGTCCTCGATGGCACGAGCCGTGCCGCCCGTAGAGATGATCTCGACGCCAAAGTCGTCAACCAGCGTCCGTGCGAAATCGACGACGCCCGTCTTATCGGTAACCGAGATCAACGCGCGTGCGATCTTCACATCAGATCCCATGCAGTCCTCCTGTCTGGTACGCCGCCGTGCTCTGTGAGTCGGTGATACGTCGATCTGCAGCGCTCGCGCAGCGGCATTGAAAATACTGATTCAATGTAGCGCATCGAGCGCGACGATGCACCCCGCAACGCACGGCTGTGCAGAAAAAGCTTGCGAGCGGGGTTGCAGGAGCGCCACTGGGCACGGTGAGTTGATGGAACACAGGGGCACCATATTTAGATGCCAACGGCGTGGTAGAACTTTGCTCGATATGCATCCGCAATAGAAAGAGGCACCATGGTCTCGCGGGTTCTCTACCGACCGTTTGATACCGAAGACTTCGACGCCATCGCGCTGATCTTACAGCAGCTTTGGCATAACAACTCGGATAACGATGAGTACAACCGCCTCGAGGCCGCGTGCGACCTTGCCTACTGCCTTTCGTCCTCGACGTTTTCGCAGGTTGCGGTGATTGACGGCGAGGCGCGCGGCATTGCGCTTGCACGCGCAGGACAAAGCTCCGGCGCCACCGCCAAGGAACATTGGATGGATACCGAGCGTGCACTGCTTTCGCAGATGCGCGAACTGGAACCCGAGTCGTGCGCCGAGTATCTCTCGTTTGTGCGCACAACCATCCGAACCAACAACCGCCTGCTCGAGAGCAGCCCGTTGCCACACGACAACGAGGTCACACTGCTTGCCGTGGATCGCGATGTCCACGGCCTGGGCGTTGGCACGGTGCTGCTCGACGCCGCCATCTCGCATCTGTCCTCGTGCGGGGCGACGAGGGCGCACCTGTACACCGATTCCAACTGCTCGTGGAAGTTCTACGAGCTGCACGGCTTTAAGCGCACGGCCACGCACCGAGCCAACCGCGAGGAACGCCGCCACGCCATGCCGCGCGAAAGTTTCCTCTACGAGCTGGACCTAACCGTCTAGGCCCAGCAGCCATACCTAGTCGTTGGGGACGTTCTTAAATGACTAGTCGTTGGGGACAGTCTTGATCAAAACGACCGACGAAG
>CAUBWQ010000179.1 GCA_958439775.1 uncultured Collinsella sp.
GCACGTCATCGGCATGCAGGGGCCCTTCACCCGCGAGCTCAACGAGGCGATGCTTCGGCAGGTGGGCGCCCAGTGGCTTGTGACCAAGGACTCGGGAACCGTAGGCGGCACGGCCGAGAAGATCGCCTCCGCGCACGACGTGGGAGCGCGCTGTATCGTGGTCGCCCGTCCCGCCGAGGGAGGCGGGGCCCTTTCGCTTCGGGAAGTGAAAGACGCGCTCTTACGGGAGTTCGCGCGCTAGGCGCTCGCCGCGCATGCGTGCCCTCCCGCCTGCGAGGAGGAGCGCCCCGAGCAAGCTCGAACCGTACAAGACCGTCATCCGCCAATAGCTCGAGGACGACGCCCGGAACTGGCGCAAGCAGCCCTTCAATAAGTTGCGGTGAAATAGTGTCTGTTTTTGCTGCTAGATAGCATATTTAGTCCCTAATTCACCGCAACTTGTTGGCGGTGGCTTACTGGTAGCGTAGGCACTCCACCGGGTCGAGCTTTGCCGCGCGGCGAGCGGGGTAGAAGCCAAAGATTACGCCGATGCCGACGGAGACGGCGAAGGCCAGCAATACCGTGGCGATTGAAAAGCTCGGTGTGATTTGCCCGCTGGCACCGAGCTCGCCGAGAACCCCTGATCCTGCGGCAAACATCGCAAGAGCCCAGGCCAGCAGATAGCCAATCAGGACACCCAACAGTCCGCCGGTGACGCACAGCGCCGAAGACTCGGCCAAAAACTGCGCGGTGATATCGCGACGACTTGCGCCCAGGGCACGGCGAATACCGATCTCGCGGATGCGCTCAGTCACGTTGGTGAGCATCATATTCATAATGCCGATACCGCCGACAAGCAGCGAGATACTGGCGACAGAGCCCATGATGAGTGAGAACGCGCCCATAAAGGAGTTGAGCGCATCGATGGCGCTTTTCATGGAGGTCGCCGATACACTGTCGTACTCATCATTCTCCGCGATGCCCTTCATCGTGCGCACCTTGGACTCGATGGTCTTACAAAGCTCATCCATGTCTGTGCCCTCGGCGGCAAGTGCCGTCACGCTGGGGAATGAGGGATTCTCGTCGCCAAACAGACCTGAGATGGTTTCGCGTGGCATATACAGCGTGAGAGAGCCCATGGAGTCGCTGCCGCCATCAATCACGCCTACAATCTGCACCTCGCCGTTGGACACCTTGATGGTTTTCCCCACCGCGTCCTGTTCGTTGCCGTAAAGCTGATCGGCGCCGCCGCGACTGATGAGCGCCACACGCGAGCCTGATTGAGACTCGGCCTGGGAATAGGTGCGCCCCGCAACGAGCTTGCTGGCCCCCACCGCGTCGAGCATGTCGCTATCGACGCCCTGTGCCATGACGGTATAGCTTTTATCGCCGGTCTTGTACTCGGTGTACGCGCTGTCGACAATTCCGATCTGCTCTACCTGCGGCACTAGTTTTTGAAGCTTCTGAACGTCAGAATCGGTGAGTTCTTGGGACGAATAGATCTGAACCATACGAGCTGCGTTGAGGCCCAGGCTGTTGACCAAGCTATTTTGGATGCCGCCGATGAGCGAAGTCATGGCAATAACCGAGGCGATGCCGATGACAATGCCCAGGATGGTGAGCAGGCTGCGCCCCTTGTTGGCCTCGAGCGAGTGAAGGGCTTCCTGGATGAGATCGCGGGCGCTCATGCCACCACTCCTTTCGGCGGGTTGGCGGAGGCGGAAATCATGGGCAGGCTATCTACGGCGCTGCGCAGGGTCCGCGGTGCATGTGGAATATACGCGCCGTCGTGAATGCGACCGTCGCGGATGGTCACGGCACGGTCGGCTTCGGCGGCGATGCCGGGGTCGTGTGTGATAAGAACGATGGTTTTGCCGCGCTCCTGAAGTCTATGGAAGGTCTCCATCACAAGCGCTCCAGTGGCGGAGTCTAGGTTTCCCGTTGGCTCATCGGCCAGAATGATGGGCGTGTCATTGACGAGGTCGCGTGAGATGGCGACAAGCTGCATCTGGCCGCCCGAGAGCTCGGATATGCGGTGGTCCCAGTGGTCGACCGGTAGTGTGACGGCCTGCAGCGCGTGCACGGCGCGCATCTCGCGCTGGCTACGGGGCACATTGGTGTAGGCCAGCGGCAGCATGACGTTTTCGATAACCGACAGGCGCGGCAGCAGGTTGAAGCTCTGAAAGACAAAGCCAATGCTCAGGGCGCGGACTTCGGTGAGCTCGTCATCATCGAGCTCGGCCACGTTGAGCCCTTGCAGGTAATAGTCGCCCGCCGTCGGTTTGTCCAGGCAGCCCAGGATGTTCATGAGCGTTGACTTGCCCGAGCCCGAAGGGCCGGTAATGGCGACGAACTCGCCGGGATCTACCGCCAGGCTCACGTTATGCAGGATGTGGGCGCAACCTGCCTCGCTCTCAAAGATGCGGTGCACGTTGCGGATGTCGATAACGGGACGCATTACATGCCCTCGTCGTCAGACATGCTGCCCGAATCCGTGCTGTAGCCGCCGTCAGCTGTTGCGTCAGCTCCGGTGTCCATGACGAGGGTGTCGCCATCGTGCAGCTTGGTAACCGGCACGTTGGGGTTGATCTCGTTGCCCTGGTCGTCGCGCTTGACCTGTGTCTTGCCGACTACGGCTTCGTTGTCGTTTTGCGTCACGACGGTCACCTTCACGCGACGGGTTTGCTTGCCCTCTTCATCAGTCGCCACGTTGACGTAATAGTGTTCGCCGTCTTCGGTCATGAGCGCCATCGTCGGCACCATCACCACGTCGTCGAGCTGCTCGGTCACCACCGAGACCTCGGCCGTCATGCCCGGCTTCAGGCGCGCGTCGGGCGCCTCGATGAGAATGTCGACGTTAAAGGTTACGCTGCCGCCGCCACCGTTGGCGGCGTCGGAGTTTGCCACCGACGCGATAGCCGTGACGGTGCCCTGGCTCACGATATCGGGAAACGCGGGATACGTGACGTTGGCGCTCTGCCCAACGGCGATCTTGGCGATGTCCTTTTCGCCCACCTGCACGGTCACCTTCATCTTAGATAGGTCGGCGATCTGCATGCACTGCTTGCCGCCGCTCGTATCGCTTTCGCCCATGATCATGCCGCCTGTAACCGTGGCGCCCACTTTGGCATTGAGCTCCACGATGCTACCCGAGCTCGGGGCCGTGACCGTGCGACTGGAGGCCTTGGCGTTCGCCTGGTCGAGGTTTGCCTGGGCTGATGCGAGGCTGCGCTGCGCGGCCGATACGGCGTTCGTGTCTACTGATGCGGCGGAGACGCCAGCCGCTGCGGAAGCTCCCTCGACGTCCGTCGTTGGGGTGGCCTGCGCGGCAGCTGCGGCTTTCTGCGCGTTGGCGAGGTCTTCTTGAGCGGCAGCAACTGCACGCTGCGCCTCGGCAACGTTGCGATCGAGCTCGTCGTTTTTAATGGTCATAAGCACGTCGCCCTCGTTGACGGATTGGCCTGCCTGCACGTTGATAGAATCGACCGTGCCGTCGACAGAAGGGGAGACCACTGAGGACGAAATGGGTTTGAGCTGGCCTTTCGCCTCGACCGTTGTGGTAAACGTGCCCTCGGTCACCATGCCAGTCACAGGCCCACTAGCGCCCTGTGGCTGCGCATTGATAACCAGGGTTGC
>CAUBWQ010000180.1 GCA_958439775.1 uncultured Collinsella sp.
GGGCGGTCAGCTCGGGGTCAAAACCAGCACCAAGCTCAATCAGCGGCGCGATGTTACCGTGCACCTTAACGCTGCCCTCGCTTGGCTCAAGCACGCCAGCGATAATCTTGAGCATCGTAGACTTGCCGGAGCCATTGGTGCCGACCAGACCCACGACCTCGCCACGATGAATATCAAACGAGATATGCTTAAGCGCCCTAAACTCCTCAAAGAACAACTCATGCTTGGCAAGCTTAATGAAGTACTCCTTGAGGTTGGTCAGCGACTCGGACGCCATGTTAAAGATCATGGTGACGTCGTCGACCTCGACAGCCAGAGGCTGCTCGCTGTAATCAACAACAGATTCAGTCATCACAGCACTCCTTAGATGTAGAGGATGAACTTGCGCTCGGACTTATGGAACACGGTATAGCCAATAATAAGCGCAAGAACCGCCCAGGCAACGCACATACCAAACGTCATAAGCGAGGGCGTAGTCTGGAACAGGAAGATATCGCGCATAAACTGCAGGTAGTTGAACATGGGGTTCGCATACATCAAGATACGCACGAGATGCGGCATTTGCGCAATATAGTCAGTCGTCCAGAAGATGGGCGTAATGTAAGTCCACGCCGTAATGACGACGCTCCACAGATGCATAACGTCGCGGAAGAAGACCGTAAGGGCAGAGAGCATCATGCCCAGGCCCATGCAGAAGCACATAAGCAGCAGCAGGCAAACCGGCAACAGAATCAGGTGCCAAGAAGGCATAACGCGGAACCACAGCATGACGATGGCGACGGCGACCAGCGAGAAGGCAAAGTTGACCAGCGAGAAGAGCACCTTCTGCACCGGGAAGACCCAGCGGTGCACTTTAACCTTCTTGAGCAGCGGAGCCGCGCCCACGATCGACGTCAGGGCCTGGTTCGTAGACTCGGACATGACGGCAAAGGTAATGTTACCCACGATCAAGTACAGCGGGTACATCTCGGGCGTCATTGAGCCATTGCGGCCCTGGCCAAAAATCGTCGAGAACACGATGGCCATGACGATCATCATCAGCAGCGGGTTGAGCACCGACCATGCGACGCCCAGAACGCTACGGCGATACTTGATCTTAAAATCCTTGGTAACCAGCTGACGAAGGATAAACGCGTCCTTCTCAAATTCGTTCTTAGCAAACGTCGCAGGCAGACTGCGAGTTTCTTGTTGCTTTGTCTGATCCGACACGGATGCAACTCCTTTACTCGTAATCGTTGACAAACGAACAGTATAGACCCGACGGCCATGCAAACGATTCGCGCAACAAAACTGGAGAACTAACCCACATCTTAGGATGCCAAGCCCAAACGGCTATACTTTCAAGGATTGAACGTATAAGGAGCATTGAGTGAATTCTGAATCCATCGCCGTCATCATCCCCTGCTACAACGAAGCGCCCACGATCGGCAAAGTCATCGACGACTTTCACCGCGAGCTTCCGCAAGCGACGGTCTATGTCTATGACAACAACTCGTCGGACGATACCTCACGCATCGCCACCGAGCACGGCGCCACGGTCCGCTTTGAGCCCCGTCAGGGAAAGGGCAACGTATGCCGCCAGATGTTTCGCGACATCGACGCCGATTGCTACCTGATGGTCGACGGCGACGACACCTACCCCGCCGAGGCGGCCAAGGCCCTCTGCGAGCCCATCCTTAACGGTACGGCCGACATGACCGTAGGCGATCGCCTTTCAAACGGCACCTACGCCGAGGAAAACAAGCGCGCCTTCCACGGCTTTGGCAACAATCTGGTCCGCGCCATGATCAAGTGGATCTATGGCTACAGCTTCGATGACGTCATGACCGGCTACCGCGCCATGAGCCGCCCGTTCGTTAAAACCTTCCCAGTGCTTTCCGAGGGCTTTCAGATCGAAACCGAGCTCTCGATCCACGCCGTCGACCACCGCTGGCGCATCAAAGATGTGCCCATCGAGTACCGCGACCGTCCCGAGGGTTCCGAGTCCAAACTCAACACAGTGAGCGACGGCATTAAAGTCGTTGCGATGATCGGCACGCTGTTCAAGGACTACCGCCCGCTGAAGTTCTTCAGCCTCGTAGCGCTTCTGTTCGCGGTATTCGGCCTCGCCCTGGGCATGCCCATCGTTGTCGAATATTTCCAGACCGGCCTCGTCCCGCGCTTCCCCACCGCTATGCTCGCCGCCTCGTTTATGTTCCTGTGCGGCCTGAGCCTTGCGACCGGCTTCATCCTAGATTCTGTAGCAAAGGTCGAAAAAAAGCAGTGGGAGGTCAACGTGTACAGCAAATACGCCTACGACGACCAGCCCGGCCACCCTACTTCCAAGCCAAGCGAGAGGTAGATCTTCCGCAAAATACTATTGGCACCACTGCGCAGATAGCCACCAACAAGAAAAGCCGCCGTTAAAGAACGGCGGCTTTTACTCTCGAAAAGTTAATAGCGCGTAGTAGTCGGCGGTCGATACCGGCACGACCCTGTCCCCGTTGCCGTTGGCGGCCTCGAAGACGGCGCGGGCGATATCGGCCCAGGACTTGACGGCGCCGGAGCCGGTGCAGTCGTAGGTGCCGTAGGGGGCGTGCGTCCCCAGCACGTGGAAGATGGCCCCGGCCATGTCGCGCGTGAAGGTCAGGCGGCCCAGCTGGTCGTCAACGACCGTGACCTGCGTGAGCTTATCCTCCGGGTCGGCGACGCGGTCGGACAGCCCCTTCATGGTCTTGACGAAGTTGTGCCCCTCGCCGATGACCCAGGAGCTGCGCATGACGTAGTGGCGCGGGCACCCGGCCACGGCGATGTCGCCGGCGGCCTTGGTCTGGCCGTAGACGGACAGCGGGGAGAAGGGCTCGTCCTCGTCGTGCACCTCGGCGGTGCCGTCGAAGACGTAGTCGGAGGACACGTGGACGAGGGTGATCCCGTGCCCGGCGCAGGTGCGTGCGAGAAGCGCCGGGCCGGTGGCGTTGGCCTTCCAGGCGGTCACGCGGCCCTCGGGGGTCTCCGCTTTATCCACGGCCGTGTAGGCGCCGCAGTTGATCACGGTGCCGTAGAGCGACCAGTCGTATTTTGAGTAGGCGTCCGGGTCGGACATGTCGAAGGTGTCGATGTCGCAGAAGTCGAAGTCCTTGGCGATGCCGCACTCCTCGGCGAGCGCGCGCACCGCATGGCCCAGCTGGCCGTTGCAGCCGGTGACGAGCGTCCTCTTGGGCGCCATGGGGACGACGTCCTTGAGCATCGGGTGGTTGAGGTCGGCATCGGAGACGGTGGCCTGGTCCAGCGGGATCGGCCACTCGATGGCGAGCTCCGGGTCGGCGAGGTTCACGAAGGTGTAGGTCCTCTTCAGCTCGAGGGACCAGTGGGCGTCCACCAGGTAGGTGTAGGCGGTGCCGTCCTCCAGGGCCTGGAAGGAGTTGCCCACGCCGCGCGGGACGTAGATGGCCTTGGACGGGTCCAGGGTGCAGGTGAACACCTTGCCGAAGGTCTCGCTGCCCTCGCGCAGGTCCACCCATGCGCCGAAGACCGAGCCGCGCGCCACCGAGATGAACTTGTCCCAGGGCTCGGCGTGGATGCCGCGGGTGACGCCGCGGCTGTCGTTGTAGGAGATGTTGTTCTGGA
>CAUBWQ010000181.1 GCA_958439775.1 uncultured Collinsella sp.
CGACTGGTAGAGCTGGCAGAGGTGACAATCGCCCAGAACGGCCTCAATTTCCTCGAGTGCGACCTCACGTGGTGCCTGATGGGTATGGCCGGGGATGTGCATGACGCCCATAGCGGCTCCTACACGTAGACCTTGTCGAGACGCATGCCAAAGCCGCAGGCGACCTCGTAGTTAATCGTTCCGCGCAGTCGGGCCATCTCGTCCATAGTGATCTCGGCATCGCCATCGCGGCCGACAATGATCATCTCGTCACCATACTCGGCCTCGGGAATCTCGTGTGCCGGGTTGGACTGAATGGCGACCATAAACTGGTCCATGCAGATATTGCCAACCTGATGCACGCGCTCGCCGCGATACAGCACATCCATACGATTGGAAAGCGTACGCGATAGGCCATCGGCATAACCGATCGGCAGCGTGCAGATCTGAACGCGCGTACGCGGTACGCGGTAGGTAAAACCGTAGCCCACGCCCTCACCCATCGCAGGGTGTGCCACGCGCGTCACACGCGCATGGACGCTCATAACGGGATCAAGCTGCATCACGCGGCCACTCAGCTCGCACGGCTGCATGCCATACAAGCCAACGCCGGCGCGGATCATATCAAAATGCATCGAGGGATCGAGCATCGAGGACGGCGTGTTGGCGCAGTGCACGATACCGCACTCAAAACCCGCATCCTTAATGGCCTGAACGGCCTCGGTAAAGCGCTGACACTGCAGCTTGTAGTCCCAGCCCGAAGGTTCATCGGCCGTGGCGAAGTGCGTAAATACGCCGTCGCACTGAATACCGCGATGGAAATTTATACCGCGGACAAAGTCGAGCACCTGCGTGTAGTGAACGCCGATACGATTCATGCCCGTCTCGATGGCGAGATGATACTTACCCACTTTGCCCGCCGCGACGGCACATTCGCCATACGCAAGAGCAAAGTCAGACGTATAGACCGAGGGCATGATATCAAACTCGAGCAACGTCGGAATGGCCTCGATAGGCGGCTCGCTTAGGATGAGGATGGGTTTCGTAATCCCGCCCTGTCGGAGCTCAACGCCCTCGTTAACCGTCGCCACGGCAAACATGTCGGCACCGGCCGAATACATGATCTTGGCGCACTCAACAGCTCCATGACCATAAGCATCGGCCTTGACCACGCAGCACAGGCGCTGACGTGGATTCAGCAAGTTCTTATAGGCCCTCGTGTTGCGGCGGAGCGCCCCGCGGTCGATCTCGACCCAGGACCAGCGCGTCAAATCGGCTTTGTTCATGATTAGTCATCCGACCCTTCGTCCATGATTCCCAGATCTTCGAGCGCATCCTTTGCCGCCAGCTCCATGGCAGGACCGATCAAGTCGATAAGATCGGTCGCGATGACGCTCTTCTCACCATACTCCGTCGCCGCGGCAAAACCGGCGTAGCTGTGAAGTGCGACGGCGTACGAATACAGCAACTCCCAACGATCCATCTCGTCGCGCATGGTGGCAAGCGTGCCGGCCAAAATACCCGCGAGAACATCACCCGAACCGGCAGTTGCCAGAGAAGCCGGACCCGAGAGCGGCAGCAGCACACGCTCAACGCCACAGATAGCCGTCGTCGGCCCCTTGGCAATGACCACCAGATTGTCGGAGCCTGCAGCCCAGACAACCTTCTGCGCGGCCGCAATCGCGGTACCAAGGTCGTTCACCTCGTCACCGGCAACCAGACGCGAAAGCTCACGATAGTGCGGCGTCATAACCAACGGCTGCTCGCGACGATACATCTCGGGATTACTATCAATACCGTCAATGGCAATCTTAGCAAGGCAGTTGAGTGCATCGGCGTCCAAAATAAGCGGCACATCAAGCTCGAGCAAGCCCGAAACCACCTGCATAGCGCCAGCAGATGTCGTCATACCGGGACCGCACAGTACACAGCTGTACTTCTTTGCAATCTCGCACACAGTCATGCGCGCAGCGGCGCCAAAGGAGCCGCGGGAATCAGACGGAATAGCAAAGACGGGAATCGAAGGAAGTGCCATGCGAATAAGATTGGCGCAGGCGTCAGGAGCCGCGACTGCCACGTAACCAGCACCCGCGCGAGCTGCAGACTTGGCCGCCATAATGGCAGCACCAGGATATTGCGCAGATCCGGCGACAATAAGCACAGAGCCACGGGAATACTTATCGATATTCGTAGGTAGTGGAGCAAAGTAATCAACTAAGTCACCGGGCTCGACAATCTCGGCGGCGTGGTCGACATCATCGATGACCTCGTCAAGACGGTCGTAAAGATTGCCGCAGATCAAATCGCCAGCATACTCAGGGCCATCAGCGCTATACAGACCAATCTTGGGCGCAATCATCGTCACCGTATGCTCGGCACGAATGCAGTCGTCATCAACAACGCCCGTCTCGGCATTCAGGCCCGAGGGGACATCAATGGATACGACACAATCGGCGCATTCATTGACCGTAGGAATCCAGATGGAGAACGGCGCACGCAGATTCCCGTGGAAACCGGTTCCAAAAATGGCATCGACAACAACATCGGCCTTATCGATCAAAACCTCGAGTTCGTCACGCGAGGGGCCGACGCAAACGTGCACATCGCGGCCGGCAGTACGACGAGCAACATGACGTGCCAGAGCAGCAGGAATCTCATCCGGCTCAACCGGAGAAACGATATCGACCCCCACACCCTTATGGCTCAGAATATCCGCGCCAACCCAACCGTCTCCGCCATTATTACCAAAACCGACCAGAACGAGAACCCGATCGGGATTGAGCTTCAAGACCTCGTTGGCGGCAAACTCACCCGCTAGCTCCATAAGCTCGGCCTTCGAAGTCCCTTCGCGTTCGATGATGTCCTCGAGACGAACGACTTCTTCGGTACTCAAAACCGGTTTCATCTATGCTCCTAGCGTATCTTGCGAAGCATCGCCCAGGTGCTCCGTCAATGCTGAATTCTGCAGCTGCTCAAGCTCATCTAAAACAGAGCGAGCCTCTTTAAATGTCTGCGCTACGCGTTTCTTGGTACTCACCTTTTCCTCTTTTGGCTTAGGCCGAGCATCTTCGGTAATCGCGATGGCATTCGCAACGGCTAAATCTCCTGTAAGCGTAATGGAAAGAGCGACCTCAACAACACCCAGCTCTTGAGCGATCTCGAGAGCACGGCCCGAAAGCAGCGCCTTCGGTTTGCCGAGTTTATCACGCGTAACCGAAACATCCTTGCGACCAACGCCTTGACTAAAACCCGTGCCGAGAGCTTTAAGTACCGCCTCGCGCGAAGCAAAGCGGCTGGCATAGTGAGCAGCGGGACGCGATGATGCATCACAATACGCACGCTCTTCTTCGGTAAACACACGCCGAGCAAACGACGGCGTCTTTTCAAGAATTGATTTCATACGGGAAATCTCGACGATATCAACGCCGATACCAGCTTCAGCCATGTTCACCTCCATATCGCACAGACTAAGTTATTGTAGCCCGTTCACAGAAGATGCGACAAACGAGGGTTATAAAACACAGCTACTATGTGAGACAAAAGCCCGTAAACGCAAAAAAGGGGGAGGCCGCGAGGCCTCCCCCTTCTCAGTTCGATGACGGCT
>CAUBWQ010000182.1 GCA_958439775.1 uncultured Collinsella sp.
CGATCTGTGCTCGACCGTCAAGTTCTGGCGCGGCCTGGACGATGTAATCGAAAATTACGTCGACGGCGTGACGCTGCCCGACCTAGCCGCCGTCCCCGAGATCAACTTTGACATTAAGCTGTAGGGGCTGGCTTTCGTGAAGTCGTACGAAGCCTTTGATTCGCGTCTGGCACTGCTAGAGACAGCTCGATTCCAAGATTTCGATAACGACTATGTTGTCTCCGGATGTGCATATATCTATGAGCAGGTTTTCGGTATCTCAATTACGCTCCTTAAGCGTCTGCTCGAGTATGAGGGCGCCACGCTTGCCGCGTCGGGGTCTCCTCGTGCCATCTTGAAGGAGTCCTACCGATTCTACGACTTTATTGATGAGGCGGCCTGGCTAGATATGCTCAGAGATCGTAACACGAACGTTCATATTTATGACAACAAGCTTGCTCAAGATTTGATTCAGCGCATCTTGAACGTCTATATTCCCGCTTTCTGTCAGTTGAGAGACGGGTTGATGGAGCGTTACGGCGAGCTTCTGCTGGCTCCCGACGATCAGTTTGTTTAATTCCTTAAGATTTCGCGGAGGGTTGTTGCCGTTTACCGATGGGTTGTTGTGCAACAAACGGGGAGCTGTAATACTGAATCCATCTTTGCAAACTGCACTTTAACCACACCAATGCAGGGAGGATGTATGCAACCCAAGCATTCCGCGATTGTTGCGGGCCTGACGCTGGCGCTTTCGTTTGGCGCCGTTGCCGCACCCGCAACCGCTATAGCCGAGGAGCCCACGCCGGGCGTTGCCTCGGATGCCACCGATATCGATAAGGGCCTCTACACCCAGCAGTCTTTCTCGGGCGTGCTGAGGTCGGTTCAGGGTGTTTCGTTTGTCAATGTGACCGACGAGATGAAGTACTTTACCAAGTACGAGAGCCACGGCAATTACAACCAGGGCTTTTCGTATGGCGACGGATACAACGCGCTGGGTTATTACCAGTTCGATCGCCGTTGGTCGCTTATTCCGTTTATGAAGCAGGTCTACAACTACAGCCCCGAAAAATACAGCATGCTCAAGGATGCGATTGATCGCGGCAGCGAGATTTCCAATGCGAGCAATGCCATGTACGAGAACGGCCAGCTCACCGAGCTGGGCCATATCGCGCAGGATGCCTTCCAAGGTGCGTACAACACCGATCCTGTTGAGTTCTCAGCACTTCAAGATGCCTATGCGTACAACTCGTACTATGCGGTGACCGAGGCGTGGCTCAAGAGCGGCCTGGGTATTGATATTTCGGGTCGCGCCGATTGCGTCAAGGGCATGGTGTGGAGCATCACCAACATGTGCGGCACCGGTGGCTGCAGGGACTTTTTCCGCTGGGCGAATCTTTCCAACGATATGTCCGACCGCGAGTTTGTGACGGCGCTCTCCAATAGCGTGGTCAACAATGTCGCCACCAAGTTTTCAAGTCAGCCCCAGTATCATGAGGGCTGGAAGAATCGTTATAAAAATGAGCTGAAGGACTGCTTGGTTTTTATCGCCGAGGATGAGGCTGCCGCTGCGACGCCCGTGCAGCCCGAGCCTACGCCGGCGCCCTCGCCGACACCTGATTCGAATGACGACTCGAGTGACGATGCCAACGATGACAGGATGGATGCGCCCTCGACCGATGCTGACGGTAATGGCTCTGCTGGTGGCACTACCAATGACGGCTCTACCTCGAACGGCTCCGATTCGAACGGCTCTGCTGCGGGCGATTCGCCTTCAAGCTCTGCCGGCAATACGGACAGCGACGCTTCTGGTTCGACCGGCGCTGACACCTCTAACTCATCTACCGGCTCGAGCGATTCGTCCGTTGACACCGGCTCTAACAACGGCTCCGGCTCTGACGCAACCCCTGATTCCGATGCTTCCAAGGACGATTCGAATAAGGCGCCGGACGCTCCCGTTGCTTCGCCGGACAAGAAGCCTTCTTTCTCCGAGCAGCTTGGTTCTACGCTGGGTTCTTCGCTGATGGCTGGCGTCAATAACGGCTCGGCCCAGAACAAGGACAACTCTGATCAGGCTTCCACGGAAAAGACCGAAGCCGCAAAGGGCGACTCCAAGGACAAGGCTTCCGAGAAGACCGAATCCGATAAGGGTTCTAGCTCTGAGGAGAAGGACGACAAATCCGCTCAGAAGAAGGACAAGAGCAAAACCGAGGGCGAAAAGAAAAAGACCGAGGACGAAAAGAAACAGTCCGAAGACGACGACAAGAGCGGTGCTGACAACCAGAATCAGGAGCAAAATGACTCCAAAACGGTGACCACCACGACCACGACGACTACAGCTACCAAGTCCTCGGGCGGCAACATGCCCAAGACGGGCGATCTGATTGTGATGGCGAGCCTTGCCAGCGCGAGCTTGGCCACACTGGGCGCTACGTCTATCGTAAGTGGTAAGCATAAGCTCGATCAGCAGAAGAAGGCTTCTGGCGAGGACGGCTCGGAGGAGTAGCCTCTCGGTTGCCAGATAACTAAAGAATCGGGACGGGGTCCGGTGCGAATGCGTCGGGCCCCGTTTTGTTGTGCAACGATTAGTTGTGCCCCCTCACACCTCTTGTTGGTACCGTTGCCCGATATGTTTGCGCGGCGACATCGGTACGCGCGAGGCGGTCATTACAATTGGCATCGTGTTGCGATTTAGGGGGAACGTTTTGGTGTCTGAACAGGCAAATAATGGTTGTGCTGACGGCTTTGGCGTGCGTTTGATCGGCTGTGACGACGATGCGGCTTTGCCCATTGGCATGCACGACTATGCGGAGGCTCTTGGTTGCTGCACGCTGGTCGACAAGACCATGTTTATTGCCGATGTGTTGGACTGCGACGCGTCCGTTGTGGTGTGCTGTCGACCCGAGGGTTTTGGCAAGAGCATGAACTTGTCGATGCTCAGGGCTTTTCTGGAGCGTCCCGCGGTCGGTCGCACCGGTCGGAGCTCGTTTGCCGATGCTCAGATTTGGGATGCGGACGGCGGGCGTTATCGGGATGAGTACGCTTGCTATCCGGTGATATCGCTGGACTTTTCTGGTGCTGCGAGGCGTGGCCCCGCTGTTGCCGACGTCCTGCGCGATGCTCTTTCGGGCGAGTGCGCCCGCCTGCTGGCGCTCTTGGAGGCTCCGGATTTAGCTCGAGATAAGGTGCGTCACATCGAACGCGTCGCGCGTGGCGTGGCGAGCGCGGACGCGGTTGACTCGGTGCTCGGTGTGCTCATAGAGCTGCTGGAGATTGCCTGCGATGAGCAGGTTGTATTGCTCGTTGATGGGTACGATGCGGCGTGGTCTCGCCGTGCGAGCGCGAGGGACGCTTCCGACGCCGATCCGGCAGAACTACTTGACCGTGTGCTGTTTGACGCCATTGCTGTCGCGGGTCATTCGCTACGCTTTGCTTGTCTGATGGGGGAGCGTCCCAGTCCTGCCGAAGCGGCGCTTTCTTCGCGCAGTTGCTCGTATTGTCTGTCGACGCCGCTTTCGACGTGGTGTGACCGTTGGTTCGGCTTTTCGGATGCCGAGGTCCAGGCTCTGTTGAATCATGCTGGGCGCGAGGAATAC
>CAUBWQ010000183.1 GCA_958439775.1 uncultured Collinsella sp.
CGACCGGCCTCGTCCAGGTGAACCTCCTTGGGGCCCCAGCCGCAGCTGATGTGAGCGCCGTCCTCAACGGCCTCGCGACGCTCCTCCTCGCTGGCGGGCATCTGGGCCTCGCTCTCCAGGCAGAACATCTCAACGTGCTCGGAACCCAGACGGCAGGCGTTGCGCGCGACGTCGATGGCCACGTTGCCGCCGCCCACCACGATGGTGCGGCCGGGCAGCGCGTCGATCTTGCCACTGTTGACCTCGCGCAATAAGTCGACGGCCACGGTCACGTCCTCGGCATCCTCGCCCGGAATACCGGCAAGGCGGCCGCCCTGGCAGCCAATAGCCACGTAGAAGGCCTTAAAGCCCTGCTCGCGCAGCTCGTCGAGCGTCACATCGCGGCCGACCTCCACGCCATAGCGGAACTCGGCACCCATCAGGCGAATGATCTCGACCTCGGCCTCGATAACGTCCTTCTCCAGCTTAAAGCTGGGAATACCATAGGTAAGCATACCGCCCGGGCGCTCGTTCTTCTCGAACACGACAGGCTTGTAGCCCTTCTCGGCCAGGTAGAAAGCGCAGGACAGGCCGGCCGGACCGGCACCGATGATGGCGATCTTCTGATCGAAGCCGCCAGCGCGCGTCGGCGTCACCACGGGCGGGACATAGCGGGTCGCGGCATCAAGATCGCGCTGGGCGATGAACTTCTTGACCTCGTCGATAGCCACGGCGGCGTCCACACGGCCGCGGGTGCAGGCGTCCTCGCAGCGGCGGTTGCACACACGGCCGCAGATGGCGGGCAGCGGGTTCTCGCGCTTAATGAGTGCTAGGGCCTCGTCATAGCGGCCCTGCGCCGCGAGCTTCAGGTAGCCCTGAACGGCAACGTGCGCGGGGCAGGCCGTCTTGCAGGGCGCGGTGCCGGACTCGTGCGTCTCGATGCGGTTGTCGTTGCGGTAGTTGGGCGACCACCTGGTGTGGTCCCACTTGGTGGCATCGGGCAACTCCTGGCGCGGATACTCGGGCACCTGTCCGCCCGCCTTCTTGCTGCAGAGCTTTTGGCCCAGCTTGGCGGCGCCGGCCGGACACACCTCAACGCAGCGACCGCAGGCCACGCACTTATCCTTCTCGACCTTGGCGACATAGGCCGAGCGCGACAGGTTGGGTGTGTTGAACAGCTGCGATGTGCGCAGGGCGTAGCACACGTTGACGTTGCAGTTGCAGATGGCGAAGATCTTGTTCTCGCCGTCGATATTGGTGATCTGGTGCACAAAGCCGTTGTCCTCGGCCTGGCGCAAAATGTCGTAGACCTCCTCGCGCGTCACATAGTGGCCGCGGTCGGTCTCGACCACATAGTCGGCCATATCGCCCACGGCAATGCACCAGTCGGCGGGGTCGTCGGCGCAACCCTCTCCCATCACGCGACGGCTCGCGCGGCAGCTGCAGGTGCTGGCGGCATACTTACCCTCGTATTTGTCGAGCCAATGCTCGATATGCTCAATAGGCACCGAGGTGCTCGCGGCGTCGATGGCCTTCTCGACTGGAATGACATGCATGCCGATACCGGCGCCTCCGGGCGGCACCATCGGCGTGGCCTTGGACAGTGGTCCCTTGGACGCCTGCTCAAAGAACTTGGCGTAGACCGGGTGCTCTGCGATCTGGCTCCCGCGCATGTGGAGGAACTCGGCGGAACCCGGTACCAGCATGGGCAGCACCCACTGCTTGGCGCGCTCGGGATTTTCCCAGTTGTACTCGAGCAGACCCGTGTAGCTCATGTCGTCGAGCATCTTCTCGATCTGAGCCTCGGGCATGCCGGTGAGCTGGACCATCTCGGGCAGCGTGTAGGGACGGCGCATCTTCATCTTGCAGAGCACTTCGGCCTGCTCGTCGGTTGCGGCCTCGGCAAACGACCAGTACTCGTAGCCCAGCAGCTCGTCGCGATGCAGCAGACGGTTGGTGCAGTGCTCGCACAGCTTGACGATGGCCTCGCGCGGATGCTCCGGCAGCGGCGGCACGAACTCCGAACCGATGTCGGGCTCGGTGTAACTAATCCCCGGTCCGTTGAGAATCATGGTTGTCCCTTCTCTTGCCGCAGCCCGGCGGGACCGCAGCGCCCCTCTTTTTTGCAGGCCGGACATGCCCCCATGCCGTTCACCCGCCATTGTTGACATTGTGTCAAAAATAGTATTGACGAACCGTCAACAATATTCAAGACTGTTAGGCGAACGGTCAGGCAAAAGAGGATGAAAGGCGGCAAAACATGGGCAATAACACAGCAGGTACCTCTGTGGTCGATGCCGTCCCCGCATCCGACAGCGCGGCAAAGCGCTTGACGGGCGACGAACGCCGTCGCGAGATCCTCGCCGCCGTGCGCACCGTAAGCTCCGAGCTGGGCGTGTCCCACCTATCGGTATCGGCCGTGACCAAGCGAGCCGGCTGCACGCGTTCATTGTTCTACCACTACTTCGCCGACATGGACGCCGCCGTCACCGCTGTTATGGACGAGGCGATCGACGACTTTATCTCCGAACTCGAGCGGTGGAACGCCGACCGCACCGTCGGTGATATCGAGGGCGCGCTCGACACCGTCGCCCCGCTCTTTAAGCGCCTGGTCGCCAGCGGCCACGAGCTGCCGAGCACGCTTACCTCGAGCAGCGGCGCGCTCTACGGCGGCTTTTTGCACAACGTGGTCCAGCGCGTGGCGCAGTATATCTGCGACACCACCGTAGTGGATTTTGTCGCCCATCATGAGCTACGCATCGACCATGTCTACGAGACGTTCTACACCCTCATCATGGGCCTTTTGATGTATATCCGCACGCACCCCGATGTGCCCGACGAAACGGTCAAGGAAATCATCGCCTCGACACTCCACATCGAGGGCTATACCGCCAAGTATCCGGAGCGCAAGCCCCAGAACTGACGACATTTGGCCAAACTGCCCGCGATCAGAAGAGGGGCCGCGGGCGTGTGAAAGGAGAGCAGCATGCTGTTCGATGTTTGGGGTAGCGATACCCTTATCCACTGGGCCGGCTGGGCCATGGTCTTTATTGGCCTGATCGTGCTCAACGAGGTCGGCCGCCGCACCAAGCTGGGCGCGGCAATCATCTTTGGCGTGGCTCCGCTGGCCATGACCATCTACTGCGTCGCCATCGCCATCGGCGTTTCGCAGGGTGCCGAGTGGGCACTCACCAACCCCACCCATGTGTACCAGAACAGCTGGTTCCACTACGCCAAGGTATACGCGGCGCTGGCCGGTTGCTGGGGCTTCATTGCCATTAAGTACCAGTGGGGCAAGATCGGCAAGGCGCATTGGTTCCGCGCGTGGCCGTTTGTGATCGTCGCCATCAACATCATGATCGCCGTCGTGTCCGACTTTGAGAGCGCCTATCACTTCTTTGTCCTGGGCCAGTCCACTTGGGTCACCTCCGAAGGCGCTACGCAGCTGGCCGGCTGGAACAACGTGTTCAACGGCATCGCCGGTATCATCAACATCCTCTGCATGACCCGTTGGTGGAGCGTCTACGCCTCCGAGGATCAGACCGACATGCTGTCGCCCGATATCACCTCGGTCTGCATC
>CAUBWQ010000184.1 GCA_958439775.1 uncultured Collinsella sp.
AGTTTGTGAACATCGCCGTGCCCGGCGATGCGTCCTCGCTGCTTCGCGTGCCCCTGAGCTTCTATCGCGCCGACGCCCAGGCCGGTACCGTCGAGCTGTGGTACGCCGTCGTGGGCGACGACACCCGTCGTCTGTCGCAGATGGCCCCCGGCTCCAAGTCCAACCTGTTGGGCCCTGGCGGCCGCGGCTGGCTTGTTCCCGAGGGCACCAGGAAGGCGCTGCTCGTGGCGGGCGGCATCGGCGTTCCGCCCGTGCTCTGCCTCGCCGGCAAGCTTGTCGAGCAGGGCGTGGATGTCGACGTTTGCCTGGGCTTTGGCACCGCTTCCAAGGCCGTGGGTGTCGATGAGTTCCGCGCGCTGGGCGCCACGGTCAACGTTTGCACCGACGACGGCACGCTCGGCACGCACGGTTTTTGCACCGACCCGGCAGCCGAGCTGCTCGGCGAGGGCGGCTACGACTATGTGGCCAGCTGCGGCCCCGCTGTCATGATGAAGAAGGTCGCCGCCGCTGCCGCCGAGGCCGGTGCGTACTGCGAGGTGTCGCTCGAGCGCATGATGAGCTGTGGCTTTGGCGCCTGCAACACCTGCAATGTCGAGACGGTCGACGGTATGAAGGGCGCTTGCATGTGCGGCCCCGTGTTCGATGCTTCCAAGGTGGTGGTCTTCTAGTGGGTACCGTGAACATGGCCGTCGATTTCGGCGGCGTCAAGATGCAGAACCCCATCAACACCGCAGCCGGTACTTTTGGTTACGGCTGGCAGTTCCAGAACTTCTTTGATGTTTCCCAGCTGGGCGCCATCACCACCAAGGGTTGCGCTGCCGAGCCCTGGCCCGGCAACCCCGCGCCCCGCATGGCCGAGATCCCCGGCGGTATGATCAACTCCGTGGGCCTTCAGAACCCCGGCGTGGCCGCCTTTGCCCGCGAGTCCGGTCCGTGGCTCGAACAGCTGTCCAAGGACGGCTGCCAGGTCATCTGTCAGGTTGCCGGCCACTCCGTTGACGAGTTTGTCCGCGCGCGCGAGATGTATGTCGAGCTGTGCCCCTGGGCTGCCGGCTACGAGATCAACGTGAGCTGCCCTAATATCGCCGCCGGCGGTGCCGCCATGGGCTCTACGCCCGAGGGCGCCTCATCCGTTATGGCTGCCTGCCGCAAGGTGACCGATAAGCCGCTGTTCGTGAAGATGGCGCCGGTCAACGTCGCCGAGATTGCCAAGGCCCTCGAGGCTGCCGGCGCCGACGGCCTTTCGGTCATCAACTCCATTCAGGGCATGGCCATCGACGTCCATACCCGCAAGTCCCGCGTGGCCAAGCCCAAGGGCGGCCTTTCGGGCCCGCTGTGCCACCACATCGCCGTGCGCATGGTCTGGGAGGTTGCCCAGGCCGTCGATATCCCCATCAACGGCGTCGGCGGTGTCATGACCGGCGAGGATGCGGCCGAGTTTATCCTGGCCGGCGCCACCTGCGTGTCGGTCGGCATGGCCAACTTCGTCGATCCGTGCGCTTCGCTCAAGATCGCGCACGAGCTAGAGGCCTGGGCTGAGTCCCAAGGCGTGAAGGACATCAACGAACTGGTAGGTGCTTTCGAATGCTAGAGACCGATGCCCGCGACCGCGTAATCGTCGCTCTCGACTGCGACCGCGAGCGTGCGCTCGAGCTCGCCCACGAGCTTTCGGGCCATGCCGCCTGGCTTAAGGTTGGCATGACGCTCTATTACGCTGAGGGCCCCGAGATCGTCAAGACCTTTAAGGACCTGGGCTTTAAGGTCTTCCTTGACCTTAAGTTCCATGATATTCCGCATCAGGTTCGCGGTGCCGCCCGTTCGGCTTCGCTTGCCGGTGCCGACCTGCTCTCGGTTCACGGCTTGGGTTCGGGCGCCATGCTCGCTGCCTGCCGCGAGGGTGCCGAGGAGGCGCGCGAGGACCGCGCCAAGCTCGTCGCCATCACCGTGCTCACGAGCATGAATCAGGATGCCTTGAGCGAGATCGGCGTCGAGTCGCCCGTGGCCGAGGAGGCCGCCCGCCTGGCAAAGCTCGCTCAGGCCAACGGCATCGATGGCATCGTGTGCTCGCCGATGGAGGCTCACGACATGCGTGAACTGCTGGGCCCTGATGCTCTGATCGTGACTCCGGGTGTGCGTCCGGTGGGTGCCGCCCTTGGTGACCAGTCCCGCGTGGCGACGCCTTCCCAGGCTATCGAGCGTGGCGCAAGCCACATTGTGGTGGGCCGTCCCATCACCGGTGCCGACGATCCGGTTGCCGCCTTTGACGCCATCGTCGCTGAGCTGGTCGAAAACGTCGCGTAAAAGATTCCCCTAAGTCACCACTTTTGGGTTTCATTAGCACAAAATAGCCCCTGTGCCTGCGTAAACTTTCCCATCCTTTGTGTGGAATCGCAGGTCAGGGGCTTAACTTTGGGCGCAGTATATTGCACTTTTTGCGGGTATCGTCTAACCTATGGAGCCGCGATTGGGCATTTTGTACGTTCTACGTGCTAAAATGCCAATTATTGAATCAGATATAACCCAACTATTTGGAGGTACGAATGGCACTCCCTCAGCTTACCGATGAGCAGCGCAAGCAGGCTCTTGAGAAGGCTGCTGCCGCACGTCACGCTCGCGCTGAGCTTCGCGAGCAGATCAAGAAGGGCGAGAAGTCCCTCGAGTCCGTGCTCAACTCCGATGATCCCATCGCTTCCCGCATGAAGGTTTCCACTCTCATCGAGTCTCTCCCTGGTTATGGCAAGGCCAAGGCCGCCAAGATCATGGAGGAGCTCGGTATCTCCGCTACCCGTCGCGTCCAGGGCCTCGGCGTACGTCAGCGCGAGCAGCTCCTCGAGCAGCTGACCAAATAAGTGAGCGCTCAGGATTCCAAGCTCTTTGTGATTTCTGGACCGTCAGGCGCAGGGAAGGGTACGCTCGTCACTCGTGTGCGCGAGCGCCGCTCGAACCTGGGCCTGACGGTTTCGGCTACCACGCGAGCACCACGCAAAGGTGAGGTCGACGGCGTCAACTACTTTTTTCTGACGCGCGAGGAGTTCGACCGCCGCGTGGCAAACGGCGAGTTTGTTGAGTGGGCCGAGGTCCACGGTAACTGCTACGGCACGTTGGTGAGCGAGGTCACATCCAAGCTCGCCTCGGGCGCTTCTCTGATTTTGGAGATCGATGTCCAGGGCGCCCTGCAGGTGAAGGAGCGTTTCCCCGAGGCCGTGCTGATCTTTATCAAGCCGCCTTCGCTTGAGGTGCTCCGCGAGCGTCTAGTCGGTCGCGGTACCGAGACGCCCGAGACGATTGAGCTGCGTATGGCAAACGCCGCCGATGAGCTTGCCCTTGCCGACCGCTACGACGACGTCGTGGTAAATGACGATCTCGACCGCGCGACCGATGAGCTCGTTCGCGTTCTCGATATGCATGAAAGGATCTGAGGTCCGTGTCCGTTGTAAAGCCTTGCATTGACGATCTTCTGGAGAAGACCGATCACAACCGCTTCCTGCTCGCTTCGCTTGCCTCCAAGCGCGCCTGCGACATCAATAGCATGCTGCGTGGCCAGC
>CAUBWQ010000185.1 GCA_958439775.1 uncultured Collinsella sp.
CGCCAAGCTGGAGGCCACCATGGCCGCGCTGCACGAGGCGCATGACGCGCTCGAGGGCTACGAGGAAGCCATCGAGGCCGACCACAACTCCGTCGGCTCCGTGAAGCTGGTGTAAGGTGGCCGAACACGAGCACTGCTGCGGGTACGAGCACGAGCATCCGCACGGGGCGGACGGTGACGCGGGCTGCCACTGTAGTGGCTCCGGCTCCGAGCTGGTCCGTTTTTCGGTTACCGCACCCGACGACCTGCTGCGCCGTTTTGACGAGCAGATCGGGCGCCGCGGCGACGTGGCCAACCGCTCCGAGGCCGTGCGCGATTTGATTCGCGCCTCAATCGCCAAAGAGCAGATGCGCACGCCCGATGAGCACGTTATCGGGTCGCTCACCATGATCTACGACCATCACACCGGCGATCTGACGCGCCGCCTGGACGAGGTGCAGCACGACTACACCGACGAGATCGTATCGACGATGCACGTGCATTTGGATCACCACAACTGCTTGGAAATCCTGGCACTCAAGGGTCGCGGCGAGCGCGTCTACGAACTAGCCGACCGCCTGCTGGGCCTGCGCGGCGTTAAGCACGGCGAGCTCACGTGCGCCGCCACCAAGCAGAGCCTGGGGCTGTAACAGCACACATTTCAACGAAGGAGGGTCGCATGCGACATGCGCATATCCATGTAACGGGCATTGTGCAGGGCGTTGGCATGCGACCGTTTGCGTATCGCGAGGCCATGGCGCACGGCATTTGCGGCTGGGTGCTCAACGCGGGCGACGGCGTGCATATCGAGGCGCACGCTCCGGCCGATGCGCTCGATGCTTTTGTTGCCGCGCTTTCTGAGCATGCGCCCGCGGCGGCCCGCGTTGAGCGAGTCGATATTGCGGATTTGGAGCCTGGCGGCTGGAGCACTGCCGATGAGCAGGGCTTTCACATTGTGGCGTCGCAGGACCAGACCGCGCACACGACGCTCGTCTCGCCCGATATCGCCACCTGCGACGATTGTCTGCGCGAGTTGTTCGATCCCGCCGACCGACGCTATCACTACCCCTTTATCAACTGCACCAACTGCGGCCCACGCTTTACCATCATCCGATCGCTGCCTTATGACCGAGCGGCCACATCGATGGACCGTTTCCCCATGTGTCCCAAGTGTGCCGCGGAGTATGCCGACCCACTCGACCGGCGTTTTCACGCGCAACCCGATGCCTGCTTTGATTGCGGGCCGCATATTACGTGGCGCGAGGCTGTAAACAGCGATGCGTGCGGGAATTCGTCCGCGACACCGGCCGTCGGCACCACACGCGAGGCCAGCGACGCTATCATCGAGCGCTGCGTTGAGCTGCTGGCCAGCGGTGGCATCGTCGCCATCAAGGGCCTGGGCGGATTCCATCTATCCTGTGACGCTGCCAACGAGCAGGCGGTGGCCGAGCTGCGCCGTCGCAAGCGTCGCAGCAATAAGCCGCTTGCCGTCATGGTGCGCAGTCTTGCCGATGCCGGGCGCCTGTGCCATATCGACGATGCTGAACGCGATCTGCTCGCCGGCAGTATCCGCCCCATCGTGCTGCTGCGCCGGCGGGCTGTTTGCGGGAACGACGGCGATTCTTCCGACGCCCTCGTACTCGCACCGTCCGTCGCGCGCGACCTGCCCGAGCTTGGCGTTATGCTCCCCTACACCCCGCTTCAGCATCTTCTGCTTGCAGCTGCCGCGTCACACGGTATGCACGCGCTCGTCATGACCAGCGGCAACCTGAGCGAAGAGCCCATCGAGACCGATGACGATCTTGCCTGGGAGCGCCTCGTTGCCGCCGGCATTGCCGACGCGCTGCTCGGCAACGATCGAGCGATTCTCTCGCGCTATGACGATTCCGTGGTGCGCGTGGTCGACGGCGCCGTTATGCCCGTTCGCCGCGCTCGTGGATATGCACCCCAGCCGCTGCCGTTGCCGGCGCTCGACGGCGCTCCGTCCTGCGTACTCGCCTGCGGGCCGCAACAAAAGGCCACGATTACGCTCACGCGTGAAGGGACGAACGGCGAGGCGACCTGTTTTGTGTCGCAGCATATCGGCGATGTTGAAAACGGCGGGACCTTCGATGCCTGGAACGCCGCGCGCACGCGCTTGGAAGATCTCTTTGACTTGGCGCCCGCCGCCTTGGCCTGCGATTTACACCCCAGCTATCTATCGGGCCAGTGGGCGCGCGAGCAGGCGCGAAAATGCAATCTGCCGCTCGTCGAGGTGCAGCACCATCATGCGCATATCGCGAGCGTAATGGCCGAGGCCATCGCCGCGAGCCAGCTTACAACCGACGCGCGCGTCCTTGGCATCGCCTTTGACGGCACCGGCGCCGGCACCGATGGGACCATTTGGGGCGGCGAGTTTCTTGTTGCCAGCCTTGGCGGCTTTGAGCGCGCCGCGCATTTGCGCACCTGGGCGCTCCCCGGTGGGGCGGCCTCCGTGCGCGACGCCCGCCGCAACGCCTTCGCCCTGCTCAGTGAGCTCGGCCTGCTCGAGCACCTAGGTGCCGCTCGGCTTTTGGACAGCCTCGACGAACAAACGCGCAGCGTGACAGCAACCATGATCGAGCGCGGCATCAACAGCCCGCGTACCAGCAGCATGGGGCGTCTCTTTGATGCCGCGGCAGCAATTCTGGGCATCTGCGACAAGGCAACCTACGAGGGCGAACCCGCCATCGAGCTTGAGGCTGCCGCCTGGCGCGCGCTCAGCAGTGAAAGCGCCTGCCCCACCGGAAATATAGCGGGCTTTTCCGTAACCGAATCATCCCGTCCGGACGCCTGCCATGTTCTAAACTCCAGATCGCTTATTGAGGCGCTTTTGGAGGGAATCAGGGCCGGCGTACCCGCCGGCAGGCTCGCGCTCGACTTCCATATCGCCATCGCGCGCTCTTCGGCACGAATCGCACGCGAAATCTGTGCGCGCGAAGGCATCGATACCGTCGCGCTCTCGGGTGGCGTGTTCATGAACCGACTTTTGCTCCAGCTCCTCACCCGCGAACTCAAAAGCATGGGTCTCACTGTCTTGGTTCCTCACTCCGTACCCGTCAACGACGGCTGCATCGCCTACGGTCAGGCGGCAGTCGCACGCACCCGCCTCGCACAGGTCGCACCGCAATAGGCTGTTCGGCCAGCCCACAAGCCGCCGTCTCACAGGTGTAGCGCGTTTGCCCGCAGCGCCCGCGAGCGCTACCATCAACTGATGGATTATTGAGCGCCCGTCCAGCGCAAAGCGTATAAAAGGGGAACAATATGTGCCTTGCCGTTCCCGGTAAAGTAGTCAAACGCGACGACGACCTCAAGGCCACCGTCGACATGATGGGCATCGAGCGCCCCGTGTCGCTGCGACTCGTGCCGACGGCGCAGGTTGGCGACTACATTCTCGTACACGCCGGCTTTGGCATCCAGATTGTCGACGAGCAGGAAGCGCAAGAAACGCTCGAGCTCGTTAATGCCATGTCCGAGCTGGTCGAAGAAGACCAGCTTGCCACCAACCCGGCCGAGGCATACTAGTGGCGGCCGAGCAGCC
>CAUBWQ010000186.1 GCA_958439775.1 uncultured Collinsella sp.
GGATGGGCCAACTCCCTTTAGAAGGGATTTGGTATGAACGTAAGCGATGTTATTTCGTTATTGGCGTTGTTGATTGCGGCTATCGAACTCGGTCTGTTTATCGGCCGAATGAAATAGCCGCCCCCGCGTAAGCGAAGACGGCCACTTCTCACGATGAAAACGTGTATCGGAGTTGGCAAGACCCGCGGCAACGGGTGCCATCCGTGTTCCTATCTTATCTGCAAGCGTTCTGTCGCGCAAGCGTTGAGGCAAACGATTGAAGGACGCAGACAGGATGTATTTGTGTCCGCACGGGACCGTAGGCTTCTCAATAAGGTTACACACCGGTTTATCCGGCCGTTAGAGGAGCTGCTATGTACGAGCCTTCGCGTGTTCTTCTGTCATTTCACATTGCAGGATTTCAGTATGCCGATGGCGCTTTGGTCCTAGGCGATCTTAAAGCGGGCGATAAACTGACGCTGTGTGCCGAGCGCGATAATCCCCATGACCCCGAGGCAGTTGCGATCTACTATGGCAAGACCAAACTTGGCTACGTTCCGGGAAACGAGGTCGGCCCACTGTCCTTGATGATGTATTACGGCCACGAGGACGTATTTGAGGCCCGTGTGCAACAGGTTGCCCCCGAGCGCAGCCCGTGGCATCAGGTGCGCGTTGGGCTCTACGTGGTGGATGCTCGCTAGTCGGCAATGGAGGCTGCCATGTTTGATGACGATGACCTGTTTGATCTGGCAGATGATCCGTTTGAGTGGGATGTGCTACTCGATGACGATGAGCTGGAACAGGACCGTAAGATGCGGCAGGACAAGAAAACTCAGGGTGACGCTTCGAAAAAGCAAGACAAGCGCCGCCGCGGACTGTTCGGCGGGCTCTTTGGATAACCGCCGCATCGCTACGTCTGTATACTTAGCACGAGTTGGATGCATTGCGAAATGAGGGCATAGACGATGATGTGGTTTACCGCCGACCTGCACCTGGGCGATACGAATATCTTGCACGACATGGATCGACCGTTTGATTCGGTCGAGGAGATGAACCGCAAGGTCATCGATGCCATCAATGAGTGCGTGGCTGCGGACGACCGCCTCTATATCCTGGGAGACTTTACGTATCGCTTGCCCATGGCGGAGGCGGTGCGCCTGCGCGAGCGTATCGAATGCAAGAATGCGACGCTCATCCGCGGTAACCATGACGGCGACTGGGAAGATTCCGACGCCCCGCAAATTTGGGAAGACGTGCGCGATTACCTGGAGATTGCTCCCGGCTATGCCAAGGGCCACCGTCTGGTTATGAGCCACTACCCCATGCTCAGCTGGAACGGCAAGGCACGTGGCGCCATTATGCTGCATGGGCATATCCACAGCAGGGGTGACCGCACCAACGCACGCAACCGCGATCGCGAGCGCCCGATCCTGCGCTATGACGTTGGCCTTGATGCCAACGACTACAGACCCGTAAGCCGCGATCAAATCCTGGGCTTCTTTGGACTGTAATGCTCGAACCACCACAAAGGGGACAGGCACCTTTGTGGTGGTTCTGGCGCCGTTGCCATTATGGCGGCGGCGCCTTTTTTGTCCGCGTGGCGCGGTAGAGTGTAGGCGGTTGAAATTTGCGTCCATCGAGGAGCTGCTATGAACGAGATCAAGTGCCCGCATTGCGGCGAAGTTTTTAAGGTCGATGCGTCCGGCTATGCGGATATCGTCAAGCAAGTGCGCGATGCCGAGTTCTCGCGCGATCTTGATGAGCGCGTAGCTGCGGCTCGACGCGAGGGCGAGCAGGCGCTGGAGCTTGAGCGTTCGCGTTCGGCGTCTGCCCTGCAGGAGGCGGAGTCTCAACGCGACGCTCAGCTTGTCGAGCAGAAGAACACTGCGGATCAGAAACTGGCGCAAGAGGTTGCCAAGCGCGATGCTGAGCTTGCCGAGCTGCGCGCTAAGCTCGAGGGCGCTGCCGCAGAGCGCGAGAGTGCAAGCCAGCGCGCGGCGGTTGAGGCACGAGCCAATGCTCAAAAAGAGAATGCCGAACTCCAGCGTGAGATTGATAGCCTGCGTGCGCAGCTTGGGCGCAAAGATGACGAAGCAAAGCTTGCCGAGTCGGCGGCGCGCAACGCTGCTCAAAACGATTTAGCTGCACGCGACGCTCAGATTGCCGAGCTGCAGGCCAGGCTTGCCGCGGCGGACAAGGCCCAGGAGATGGCGCTTGCCGCTGCCGCGGCAGAGTCGCAGCGTGAGCTCGATGCCGCTCGCAGCGAGGCCGAGCGCGCGCTTGCTGACTATCGCGCGAAGGTGCAAGAGAAGTTTTCCGCCGCAAAGGCTCAGTCCGAGCAAGAGGCCGAGGGCCTGCGTGCCCAGCTGCGCGAGCAGGAACTGATGGCAAAAATGAACCTGTCAGAGGCGGTCGCCGCGGCGGAGCGAGAGCGCGATGAGGCGCGTGCCAAACTGACGAGCGAGCTGGCGGTGCGCGATTCTCACGAGGAACAGGTCAAGGCGGCACACGAGCTCGAGCTTGCGCAGGCCAAGCGCGCGAGCGATGACCTGATTCGCTACAAGGACGAAGAGATTGAGCGCCTTAAGGACATGAAGGTCCGCCTGTCCACCAAGATGGTGGGCGAGTCGCTCGAGCAGCACTGCGAGACCGAGTTTAACCGTCTGCGCATGACGGCGTTTCCTAACGCGTACTTCGAGAAGGATAACGATGCGTCCGAGGGCACCAAGGGCGACTTTATCTTCCGCGAGTGCGACGCAAGCGGTAACGAGGTCATTTCGATTATGTTCGAGATGAAAAACGAGAACGACGAGACCGCGACCAAGCACAAAAACGAGGACTTCTTTAAGAAACTCGATCACGATCGTCGCCAGAAAGGCTGTGAGTACGCGGTGCTCTGCACACTGCTCGAGCCCGAAAGCGAGCTCTATAACGCAGGGATAGTCGACGTGAGTTACCGCTATGAGAAGATGTACGTGATCCGCCCGCAGTTCTTCATTCCCATGATCACGCTGCTGCGCAACGCCGCCATGGGTTCGCTGCGCTATAAGCAGGAGCTGGCGGAGTACAAGCAACAGAACATCGACGTCACGAACTTCGAGGCCAAGATGGAGAAGTTCAAGAACGACTTCGGCCGCAACTATGAGCTTGCGAGCCGTAAGTTCCAGACGGCGATCGAGGAGATTGACAAGACGATTAGCCATCTGCAGAAAACCAAGGAGGCATTGCTGTCCTCCGAGAACAATTTACGTCTAGCCAACAAGAAGGCCGACGATCTTACCATTCGCAAGCTCACCTGGGGCAACAAGACCATGAAGGCGGCGTTTGACGAGGCGCGCGGGGCTGCGACAGGGGCAAACGATGAGCCCGCCGAGGCGGATTCGTATGAGGTCGAGGATGCCGAGTAGGGGATAGCGTATAGTGCAAAAGCGGGGCCGCTGGCGATATTGCCAACGGCCCCGCTTCGTTCCAGTATGTACGGCTAGTCCTCGAGCAGGTCCTCGATAAAGCCGACGCGGTAGTTTTTGAAGATGACCTCGCCGCCGTCTTGCGTGGCA
>CAUBWQ010000187.1 GCA_958439775.1 uncultured Collinsella sp.
AGGCCACGGACCTCATCAACAAGACCCTGCTCAAACATGAGGTCAACGCGCAGGTTAATGCGCTCGTAAAGCAGCTCACGATTGCGTGTCAAGCCAAACCACAAGGCATGATAATGCTCACATGGAACACTAAACTGTGACTTTTGCTGTGCGTAGGAAACGCCGTCATCATGCATTTCGAGCGCACGAATCACGCGGCGCACATTATGGGGATGAATGACCGCGGCAGACTCAGGATCGCGCTCGGCAAGCAGCTTATGCAGCGCTTCCTCACCAATGCGCTCGGCAAGTTCCTGATAACCCGCACGGCGATCGTCCTCAAGTTCTCCCGAGGGAAAATCCATCTCATCGAGGGCGGCCTTGAGATACAGGCCCGTACCCCCGCAAAACACCGGAAGACGTCCAGACCCGAGCAGGCGCTCAACATGCGCGCGAGCGTCTGCCTGGTAAAGCGCCGCAGAGTACGCGACGCCCGGCTCTACGATGTCAACGAGACGCAGAGGCGCCGTACACTCATCGGGCGTCATCTTTGCGGTGCCGATATCCATACCGCGATAGATTTGCATCGCATCGCACGACAGCACTTCAGACGAAAGGCGAGCGGCCAAACGGTCAGCGACGTCACTTTTACCAACCGCCGTCGGACCGACGATCGCAACGGCGGAAAGACCTGCCCCGGGAGAAATCATTAGCGCGGCTCACCCACAACGGAGCCTGACAAATACCACGTCTTAGCAACGTCGACGTCAACATCAACGATCTTACCGACAAGCTGGTCGATGCTATATCCCTCGGGAATGGGCGCATGAACGGTCTGATTCTTGGGGCTCTTGCCCAGCAGCACCGCATCGTTCTTTTTACTCGTACCCTCAATGAGCGCAGGCACCACGGTATGGAGCTCACCCTGGTTGTACTCGTGCGCTGTCGTCTCGATAACCTTGACCAGACGGTTAAAGCGCTCAAGGATGACCTCGTGCGGTGTGGGATCATCAATCTCGGCGGCCGGGGTACCAGCGCGCTTGGAGTAGATGAAGGTATAGGCCTGGGCATAGCGGACCGTCTCGGCAAGCGAGAGCGTCTGCTCAAAGTCTTCTTCAGTCTCGCCCGGGAAGCCAACGATAATGTCGGTCGAGAGCGCGATATCGGGCATACGGTTGCGAATGCGATCGACCAGGCCCAAATAGTCCTCACGTGTATAACGGCGATTCATCTCTTTGAGGATCCGCGTCGAACCTGACTGGACGGCCAAGTGCAGCTGCGGCATAACGGCAGGCGTCTCGGCCATGGCGTCGATGGTCTCGGGCAACAGGTCCTTGGGATGCGAAGACGTAAAGAAGATGCGCTCCACACCCGTATCGCCCACGGCACGCAGCAGATCGGCAAAACGCGGCTTGCCAAACAGATCGCGACCATATGAGTTAACGTTTTGGCCCAGCAGCGTAATCTCACGCACGCCCTGGCGCACCAAACCGGTCACCTCGTCGACAATCTCCTCGAAGGGGCGGCTCTTTTCGCGACCGCGCACGTACGGCACGATGCAATAGGTGCAGAAATTATTGCAGCCCGTCATGATGGGCACCCAAGCGTGATACTGGGTCTCTCGATGCCACGGCATGCTCATGGCATCCGTATCCTCATGCTCATTGGTGCGGATATGACGCTTGCCGTCAAGGAACGCCTCGGCAATGAGCTCGGCCACATGTGCGATAGAATGCGTGCCAAAGATGACATTGACGTTATCGACGTTGGTGAGCAGTCCCTCGCCATCACGCTGCGCGATGCAGCCGCCCACGGCAACCACACGCTTGCCCGAAGGCGAAGGCGGCAGGCTTTTGCAGGAATTGCACTGACCGTACAGGCGAGTATCGGCGGCCTCGCGCACGCAGCATGTCATGAAGACAACGATATCGGCATGCTCAAGATCGAGCGCCATGAGGCAACCATACGAATCGAGCAGACCGCTCACGCGCTCAGAGTCGTGCTGATTCATCTGGCAGCCAAAGGTGCGGATAAAGTAGGTTTTACCGGCAAGAATATCGCGTACGGAACGCTGATCCATGTGCATAAGTCCTAACGTTGGGGAGCGAAACGAGGCTAGCAGAAGCTATGCCACAGGCTTAACATCATCCATGACGACGTTATCCATAGCAGCTCGATTGATCTGGTGAACGTAGATAGAAAGGCGGATGGCCGTGCGCGACTCCCCGTTAATGAGAATGTCGGAGAACACGGGCGCGCAGGAAATAGCAAAACCGGTTGGGATCAAAAAACCGCGCGCGATGGCAACGGCCTTAATGGCCTGGTTGACAGCACCGGCGCCGACACACTGGATGTTGACGGGTACACCATCCTTGACCATGCCGGCGATGGCGCCGGCAACGGACGCGGGCGATGATTTGCTTGATACCTTCAGGCAATCCATGAAGAAACTCCTGCGTTTAAAAGTACGTTTTAACTGCAATAACTGTATCGTACCGAGAGGACTCGGTAAAGGCACTATTCCTCTTTGGCAAGATCGAAGGTCACAGTGATTCGATCACGCGAAACACGAATCTTTGGGTCGCCGCAAAGGTTGAGATAGTACCTGGCGGCAAGGTCATTGAAGTCCCGCTCCACAGCACGCGAAAACTGTGCCATGTCATCCTTGGCAATACGTAGCCCGCGACGATCCTTCGCGAGATCGACAGGAGCCGGCGCATGCGAGGACGAATCACGCTCGCGCAGCAGACGCGCGGTCACACCGCGAACGGGCTTAATCTGCCCTGCCAAAATGCGATGTGCCGTGCGCTCGGACATCCCAAGACCCAAACCCGAGCAGATACGGATAAAGTCCTCGGCATCAGAGGCAAGGCCTAAACGATCGACAACCGGAAGCTCGCTCTCGTCATCAATAAACAGGAGACGAGACGTATCGAGCCGACTTGACGCCTGAGCATAAAGGGTCGCGGCAATCTCAGACGGAGAACCAAGATAGACATCGCAACCACGCAGCTCCTCGAGCGCAAACTCACAGGCAGCGCGAATAATATTATGCGGGCCGCGAGCACAGACATAACGTCCGTCCTCATCCTTGACGGCCTGGGGCCAGCTGGACTGATCGGCACGCTCACTGAGGCGGTCGGCTGCAACGCTCACCTTAAAGGCTGAACCAAGATCGACGCCGGACGTGACCACACGGGCCTCGTCGGTGTTCTGCTTGATCGAAAACAATGCCATGCCACGACCGTGAACGCCCCAACGGTCCATCTTCATGCTCTCGAGCTTGGAGGTAACGCGGGCATCGAAGATTCTCTCTTGCATATCCTGCGGAACGCCCGAACCGTTATCCAGAAAGACAAGCGTGCGGACGCCATCTTCCTTGGTCGTGGCGAGATAGACCTTGTCGGCGCCGGCATCGCGAGCATTACGGAGCATTTCGATGACGATATCCTCGACATGCTGAATGTCGTGTTTTGCCTGGCGCCGCTCGGCCTCCGAAACGCGGAGGCGGACATACCCCTCGCCAAGGTTCTCCTCGACGCGAAGGTTGCCCTCCC
>CAUBWQ010000188.1 GCA_958439775.1 uncultured Collinsella sp.
TCGCGCTCATGCGGCATCCTTGGCGGTATAGACGCGCGCAAAGGTGGACGGGTCCGCTCCAAAGAGCATGTGAAGCATCAGGCGGCGCGAGTAGACGAGCTCGTCGAAGTCGGGAGGGAGCTCGATGTCGTGGATATGCGCGATGTGGTGGGCGAGCGCCGAGAACGACTCGGGGTCGCAGATCACATCGGTGGTAACGTGGTAGACCGTCGTATCGGGGAATGCCTCTTCGTCGAAAGGCAGGAGATGGGGATCGTCGTCGACTTCGATGGCGATGCCGTACTGGGGCCAGTAATATGCCATGGGAACCTCCCTGCTTCTGGGCCAAAACTTCTATCGGTTTTGGCTGTCGACGCCGACCTTATCAGCCGCTACTTGACCAATTTCTGACCAAATGCTTGACGGATTGGCGTCTCCGCAGGTAAAAGGCGGCAAAAAATACTCCAACTTTTTTCGAGCGACAATCGCGCGGTCGGCGACGGCGGGGCCATATGTGTCAAAAGCATCGTCTGCCGAGGAAATCAAGCCGCTCGCCGAATTGCACGAACGTAAAAAACGCCAATTATGGAGACGGTCTCGAACACGTCGACGAAACGATGCGGTAACATCTCCCTGCAAACACTGTAGTTAGCTAAAGGGGGAGTTCGCGTGTCTGCAACCATCAAACCCTTCACCGACGAGTTCGAAGAGTATGGCCGCGATGAATCTCGCGCATCGGGCGAGGCCTCGAGCATCTCGTTTCCGACAACGGAAAACGAGGTCCGTGCCATTTTGGAAAAGCTCCATGCCGAGCGTGTTCCGGTAACGGTTCAGGGCGCCCGAACCGGCCTTGCCGCCGGCGCCGTGCCCCACGGCGGGCATATCCTCAATACTTCCCGTATGAATCGCTATTTGGGCCTTCGCCGCGATGAACAAGGCCAATTTCTGCTGCGCGTGGAGCCGGGCGTTGTGCTCTCGGAGCTGCGCAAGCAGCTGAGCAAGAAGGTGCTGCCGACCGCTGGTTGGGACCAGGCATCGCTTGAGGCCTACGAGGAGTTCCAAGAGGCTCCCGAGCAGTTTTTTCCCACCGATCCCACCGAGGCGTCTGCCTGTCTGGGCGGCATGGCGGCATGTAACGCCTCCGGTGCCCGCAGCTACGCCTACGGCCCCATGCGCCCACATATCACGGGACTCCACGTCGTGCTGGCTGATGGCGATTTGCTTGAGCTTCGGCGCGGCGAGGCTTTTGCCCAGGGCCGCCACCTGTCGCTCGTGACGGCAGCGGGCCGTACACTCGAGCTCGATCTTCCCGGCTATACCATGCCCAAGACAAAAAATGCTTCGGGCTATTTCGTTGCTGACGATATGGATGCCATCGATCTGTTTATCGGTGCGTGTGGCACAATCGGTGTCATCACCGAACTCGAGATTGCCCTGCAGGTGGCACCCGCGGTCGTTTGGGGCGTGAGCTGCTTCTTCGACAGCGAAGACAAGGCCGTGTCCTTCACCGATTCTGTGCGTCCCGTCCTGTCCCATGCGGCTGCCATCGAGTACTTCGATGCTGGCGCCCTGGATATTCTACGTCGCCAGCGCGAGCAGTCGACGGCGTTTGCCTCGCTGCCTGCGCTCGACAAAGACGCCAAGGTCTGTGTCTACGTGGAGCTCGACTGCGACGACGAAGCCCAGGCGACTGAGGAGCTGTATCACTTGGGGTGGGTACTGGAGCTTGCGGGCGGCAGTGACGATGCGACATGGGTCGCGCGCACCGAGGTCGATCGCGAGTGTCAGCGATTCTTCCGCCATGCGGTGCCCGAGAGCGTCAACATGCTCATCGACGAGCGCCGCCGCATGGATCCCACCATCACCAAACTGGGTTCGGACATGTCGGTGCCCAACGCGCACTTGGCCGATGTTATCGCCCTCTATCGCCGCACGCTGGCGGAAAGTGGGCTTGAATCTGCCGCCTGGGGGCATATCGGTAACAACCATCTGCATGTGAACATTCTGCCGCGCGATGCACAGGATTATCGCCGCGGCGCAGAACTCTTTGCCCAGTGGGCTTCCGAGGTCACGGCCATGGGCGGTGCCGTCTCCGCAGAACACGGCGTCGGCAAGATCAAGGCGGGCTTCTTGGAGACGATGTACGGTCACGAGGCCATGGTCGAGTCGGCGCGGCTCAAGCTCCAGCTCGATCCTGCCGGGCAGCTGGGTCGCGGTAACCTGTTTTCGGAGAAGCTCTTGGATGAGCTCGTCCAGAAAGGGGGCGCGTGAAGATGAGCGATTTCCATATGGTGGTGTGCGTCAAGGCCGTGCCGGGCAGCACCGAGGTCAAGATGGACCCCAAGACCAATACCATCGTGCGCGATGGCAAGCAGGCGGTCATTAATCCCTTTGATGCGAGCGCTTTGGAATGCGCGCTGGCGCTGAAGGACGACTTTATCGGCTTTGGCATGGATGTGCGCGTGACGGTGGTGTCGATGGGCATCCCCGCGACCGAGTCGCTGCTGCGCGACTGCATCGCTCGAGGCGCCGACGATGCGCTGCTGCTGACCGATCGCGCCTTTGCAGGTGCCGATACCCTGGCAACCACCTATGCCCTCAAGTGCGGCATCGAGGCGCTCGACGAGGACTTCGACCTGCTCATCTGCGGCAAGATGGCGGTGGATGGCGATACGGCCCAGATTGGTCCCGAGCTTGCCGGTGCCTTTGATATTCCCTGCGTGACCGACGTGAGCTGCGTGCAGAGCGCGGGCTTTACGACCTGTGGCTCGCTGGCGCTCGTTCACGGATGCGATGCCGGCGAGGAGACGGTGTACCTTGAGATGCCGTGCGCGATGACGACTGCCAAGGAGATTGGCCAGTTGCGTATGCCGAGTATTGCCGGTATTCGCGCGGCGGAGGAGGCGGACGCGCGCGTGGTCAGTGCCGCCGACGCGAACGCCGACCCCGCGCGTTGCGGTCTTGCCGGGTCGCCGACACAGGTCGTGCGCTCGTTTGTGCCCGACCGTGACCAAACGTGCGAGGCCGTTGAGGGGACGGCGTCCGAGCAGGCGGCAAAGCTTGCCAAGATTATCGAGGGGATGGCATAGATGAGCGGACTGATTATCGATAGCGAAGCCTGTATCGGCTGCGGTCGCTGCGTTCGCGCCTGTGCCTCGGGCGGCATCGTAGTGGAAGGCGAGCGACCCAGCCGATGCGCCCGCGTAACCGACGGCTGCATCCTATGCGGTGGGTGCGTCGACGCCTGCCCTGTCAACGCTATCTCGATCGAGCGTGACGAGGCCGCTGGTGCGGTGGACCTTGATGCATATCGAGACATTTGGGTATTCGCGCAGACCGACGAGCACGATACGGTGACTCCCGTTGCCTATGAGCTTATGGGCAAGGGCCGCGAGCTTGCCGATGCTCGCGACTGCCGTCTGGTGGCACTGATCGGTATGGGTCCCGAGGGTTCTCTCGGCGACCTGGAGCATCTGGTTTGCGCGGGCGCCGACGAAGTCCTGGCCTGTCGCGACGAGCGCCTGCGCCAAAACG